>JAUXLO010000054.1 GCA_030623665.1 Planctomycetota bacterium | reverse complement strand
TGTTGCTTATCGGCGAGAGGAACTGGTTGATGAGATAGCCCATGCCGCCGTGGATCTCTACTGTGTCGAAACCGGCATCCTTTACCCTTTTTGTGGCCGTTGCATAGCTCCGTATCACCTGTTTTATCTCTGATGTGCTCAGGGCCCTGGACGTGTCTCTGGCCAGGCGGGAGGGCACGCTTGATGCCGATACGGGCTGCATCTTTGAGAACAGGCTTAAGGCATAGCGCCCCCCGTGCAGTATCTGGGCGGCGGTCGTCGCACCATGACGGTGCATGGCCTCGGTAAACCTGGTGAGTGAGGGGATGTAACGGTCGTCGTCTAACCCGAGGATGCTTTTCCAGACCTTGCCGTTCTGTTCCGGATAGCACCCACCTATAACGATGAGGCCCACGCCCCCATCGGCCCTCTCTGTATAGAAATCAATAAAACGGTCGTTAACAAAGCCATCGTTAGAGAAGCCGAGGTCCATAGCCGTCATGACGAGACGGTTTTTTAGTGGCAGTGTGCCGATATTTACCGTGTCAAATAAGCCGACCATTTCTCAAGTGTGGTGGACATAAAAACTAAAGAAGCAGGGCAAGAGGCCCTGCCGTGCACTATTATAACCATTGGGAATAGAATTACATATCCCTTTTTTCCAGTACAAGGCAGGTGCAGTTTCCATTGTAGTCGAGGGAGTTGACCATTGCGACCTTTGTGTTCTGCTTACGTTCTTCGTTGAGTACGAAATTCAGGTCGCATTCAGGGTCCGGCACCTCATAGTTCCTTATGGGAGGTATGGTCGACTTGTTCATAGCCAGCAGGCATAAGGCCATCTGCATTGCGCCAGAGGAGCCGTAACACTCGCCGCTTTGAGATTTTATTGAACTTACCGCTACTTCTTTCGACCGGCCTCCCAGCAGGGCATTAACGGCCTTGGCCTCTATGAGGTCTGTCTGCTTCGACGAATTCCCGTTGGCACAGATAAGCTCCAGAGAGTCCTTTGATTGCCCGGCCTGTCCAAGGGCCTGTTCCATGGTACTCTTCACCCTCTCGGTCTTTTCTTCCAGGCCAAATCTCTTAACTCCCATGTAGGTTAGACCATGACCCGTTATCTCCGCATATACCCGCGCACCTCGCTTACGGGCAGATTCCATGTCCTCCAGCACAAATACGTAACTGCCCTCACCGAGGATGAAGCCGTTTCTGCGCCTATCAAATGGTACGCTTATCTCGGGTGCCGAGTCCTGTGACCCCGCCAGAAGTTTCTGCATAACGAAGATGAGATAGCTGTCAAGTGAGATTTGCTCAACCCCACCGGTAATAAGCAGGTCTGCCCTGTTCTTTTGTATCAAGGTGAAGGCGTTGCCGATGGCATCGGTGCTGGAGGTGAATCCTGAAGTAATGGTCCTTGAAGGGCCGGTGAGCTTAAAGAATACCGAGACAAAGTTTGTAGAGGAATTCAGGGCCACATCATAGCTGTCCATGGGAAGAAGCTTTTCCGGCCCGTATCTAAGGATGTCGTACGTATAGTCTGTTGTTTGAGGATAGTTGCCGAGGGCCGAACCGATTACCACTCCCGCATATTCCGGACCATGGCCGTTCTGTATGAGCCTGGCGTCTTCAAAGGCGAGTTTTGTGGCAGACGCAAGGAATTTGGTGCCCTTTGTCAGGTATTTAAGGCCCTTGTCACCAAGATAGTCTGAGGGGTTTAGCCCCTTTACTTCTGCAGCCAACTTGCACGGATAACTTGAGACGTCCAGGGATGTTATTGGGGCTATACCGGAAAAACCTTCAGTAAGGTTCTTCCAGAATTCTTCATGCCCAAACCCCAGTGGGGAGATTATACCAATGCCGGTTATCGCGACCCTTCTCTTCATACCCTACCGAAAACAATGCTGGCATTATTGCCGCCGAAGGCAAAGGAATTGTTCAGGGCAAATTCAACCTCTTTGTTTCTTGCCTCATTAGGCACGCAATCCAGGTCACATTCCGGGTCCTTTGTCTCGTAGTTTATGGTTGGTGGAAGACTCCCAGACCTTATCGCCTGGCAGCAGACAATAGATTCAATGGCGCTTGCGGCCCCCATAGTGTGGCCAATCATTGATTTTACAGAGCTGCAAGGGACCTCTTGCGCCCTTTCTTTAAAGACAGCTTTGAGTGCAAGTGTCTCCATCTTGTCGTTTAGGGGTGTACCCGTGCCGTGTGCGCTTATATAACTTATGTCCTTGTACGAGAGCTTTGAGCGTGTGAGGGCTGTTTCCATGGCCCTGATAGCGCCTTCCCCCTTGGGATGGGGGGCGGTCATGTGATAGCCGTCGCTGCTGAGGCCATAGCCCTTCATTTCAGCATATATGTTCGCACCGCGTTTCGTCGCATGCTTCAAGGTCTCAAGGACCAGCACCCCTGCTCCCGCCCCTACCACCAGGCCCTGCCTGTTCTTATCAAAAGGCTGGCATCTCTCCGGCGCCAGGGCCTTCAGGTTATGGAAGTGAGTGAATTCTGTTTGTGGGACAACATCGCTTCCGCCCACTATCATTGCATTGACCTTTTGTTCCTGCAGCATGTCAAACGCCCAGCACATGGCGTGGTTTCCGGAGGAACAGGCATTAATCAAGATGACACTGGGACCTTCTATGTGAAAGTCTTCCGCCAATTGGGTAGATAGGGTTACCGGGGGATAACTTAGAACCACATCCATGCTAAACCCGGCGGCCTTGTCGTGGGGGTGGCTCCTTAACCGCTGCTCAAAGGTGGAGAGCTCTCCGGCAAGTGTCCCCACAGATACCCCCACTTTGTCCACTTCCAGGCCCTGATAATCTAATATACCGCTATCTTGAAGCGCCTCCTTTGTGGCTACGTACAGACAATCGTAAACGGTGTATTTATTTTTGGTCCCCGTGGCGGCGCTGTTGGAGTTCAGCCCCTTCAACTCGCAGGCGCGGTGTACCTTATATCTGGAGGTATCAAAGGAGGTAATCTCCGACGTGCCATCCTGGGCATCAAGCATTGCATCCCAGGATTTTTTTAAGTTATATCCAATGGCTGTTACCAAACCAAGGCCTGTTACAACTACTCTGGGCATGATATATGGGTATCTCTTCTAAACCTTTGTGGCCATCAGACTGGAGGACTCGTTAAACCTTTTCTTTTTCCCTACGCGCTCCAGGGCCTCCTGGTACATCCCAGTGGCCTCCAGTTTCTTTAGGTTCTCTATAAAGTGCGCAATGACATCCCGCCAGTCCCAATTGACCTTGAGGGCAAACATGGCAGAGTTGTTATTGTTGAGGACCTGTCTTGAGTTCTGGAACCTTTTTCTGATAACCTCTGTGGACCATAGTCGTTGTTGTAGGCGTTCCATCCCCCCGGCAAGCTCCTGAAGGGAGAGGTTGTTAAGGATGTGGACAAGGTGGTGGGACGTGTAATACACCCAATCATCCGGGAAATTTGTGCGGAAGAGCCTTCTGTCTTTCTCCAGCCGTTTGTAGAGGGGTGTATTGATAAACGGACAAAGTATGCCGCAGGTCATTATGTCAAGGTTAGAATCCAACACAAAGTCAGCCACCTCATCAAAGGTCTCTACGGTGTCGGCATCGTTGCCAAATATCACGGTCCCCCAGACCGCTATGCCGTGTTTGCGGATGTTCTTAATCGCTTCATAATATTTGTCTATGGTTATCCTCAGGTTGACGTGTTTGTTCATGGATTCCAGGGCGTCTTTGTTCAGTGATTCTATCCCTATGAGTACCCCCACACAGCCGCTCCTGACCATGTAATCCAGGGTCTCGTCATCCTTATATATGTTGAGTGACGTAAAACCGAACCAGTTCTGATAAATGCCCCTTTCCACCATTTCCTTGAAGAGACTTCTTACCCTTTCATTGGATTTCTTACTGTGGCCGTAGAAATTCTCGTCGGTGAGTACTAACCCCCGGAATTTACCCTGAATGGCCTGCATTTCATCCAGCACGTCCTCGACGGGTCTCTCACGGTATTTCTGGCCCTGAGCCTGAGGAACGGAGCAAAACTCGCAAGAAAAGGGGCATCCGGCCGATGTCGTTATTCCGGAGTAACGATACCCATATTTCTCTTTTAGAAATTCTCTGTCAGGATAGATTATCTTAAGATTATCCAGTGGTGTAAGGCCGCCTTCGTAGAACTCCTGGAGACGTCCGTGCTCAAAGTCCGATAAAAGCGTGTCCCAAATGGAGATGGCCTCCCTTTTTACGACAGAGTTTACGTGCTTGGCCACCTCGTGGGGGTAAATGGTCGCATGCACACCGCCCATTACCACCGGGATCCCCTTCTTTCGGCAGGCGGCCGCGATTTGATAGGCCCGTGGGGCCTGATAGCTAACAGACGTTATCCCCACCAGATCCGCCCCCGGGAAGGTAAGGTTATTACCGTTGTCTATGGCATGCTCCTCAGTCTCATCTATCATATCTACCTCCCAGTTCTCGGGCGTTAGAGACACCAGGTAACCCAGGTTTACAGGCATCTGGGTTAGCACAGAGACGTTCTCTTCACCTACGTTTCCTATTGGATGAGGGTTTATGAGTACGAGCTTTCTTTTGTTTGCCATTATTATGTTTCTCTTTCCGGGTATCTCTTTATAAGCCCTTCGCTTAATAGCGCCTGCTATTAGCCTTCCACATACAGAACACTCACCCTCGGGAAGGCGTGCGAGTAACCAATAGTACCTGCCCTATGGCGTGGTCTTTTGTGTGGGTTATGGATACGTCCCATGTGCCTATGCCTTTTTCATCGGCCATTTCCTTTGCCCTGCCATAGAGTTTAAGGTAAGGCCTTCCTGACGGATCATTTAGTAACTCAATATCAGTCCACTTCATCCCCGTACCCAAGGCCTTTACCACCGCCTCTTTTACCGCGAATCTGGCGGCGAGGTGCTCAAACATATTCTTTTTAGAGAGGCTGTATTCTACCTCTTTCGGGGTGAAAACTCGGCCCAAGAAGGACTCGTAGCGGGTAAAAAGGTCTCTGATCCTATCCACTTCCACCAGGTCGACGCCTATATACACCCCCGCTCCTCTAAAACACTGTGGGAAGAAATATTCGTATACAAAGTTTACTGCTTGTATCTGTGCTTGTCAACGAGAAATTGATTGCCGTATTAAGTGACGTTGTTTCTCCTTAATATTGACAGCTCAAAGAGATAGCATATAATGACCCCTCCTAATGTACACACTGGAACCCACAGAGGAAAACCTCAATAAGAATATAGCCCGTCTAGCCATCCCCGCCGCTATGGAGAACATACTGCACATGATGGTATTTGTTGTGGATATCATCATGGTCGGCAGACTTGGGACAGAGGCAATTGCTGCGGTTGGTATGGCCGGGGCGCTGAATTTTGTGCTGACTATCGTATTTTCCTCAAGTTCTGCCGGCACGGTGAGCCTTGTTGCCAGGCACACCGGCGCCAAGGAGAAATTTATCGCAGAACGAGTGGCGGGCCAGTCGCTATTATTGGCCATAGTCCTGGGGCTTTGCGCCGCCCCGGTGCTTTATTTCTCTGCTGTAAACATCCTCTATCTCATGAGCGCGGAGCCGGGGGTGGCAACCCTCGGCGCCCTCTACTTCAAGATAGTTATATGCTTCCTGCCCTGCAGGCTCATAATGCTCGCCGGCCATGCGGCATTCAGAGGTGCAGGAGACACGAGAACACCCCTGCTGATTACCCTGATAATGAATTGCCTGAACGTTCTCTTTAACTGGTTCCTTATATTCGGCATATGGATATTTCCCAGGATGGAGGTAGCAGGTGCGGCCTGGGGCACCGTTATAGCTTATGTAGCGGGCGCCTTCCTGACGGCGGTCATTCTTTTTAGGGGCAGGGCACTGGTTACTGTAAGGATAGGCGACATGCTCCCCCCGGACTTATATATAATAAAAAGGGTGCTCAGGATATCCTTGCCGGCGGCCATAGACGCCTTTCTCACCCAGCTCGGCTATCTGGCCTTCTTAAAGATAGTGGCCATGTTAGGCACAGCGTCCCTGGCAGCACACCAGATAGCCGTCAGGGTGGAGTCTTTCTCGTTTATGCCGGGCTATGCGCTGGCCGTCTCTACGGCCACGCTGGTCGGCCAGAGTCTGGGGGCCCAGAAGGAAGAGCTGGCGCAGCTGAGTATGAGGAGGAGCTGTATCTATGCCCTGGTCCTGATGTGCACGTTTGCTGTCATATTCCTGCTCATTCCGCGTCAGTTGGCCAGTATATTCGCGCCAGAAGCAGACGTGATGAGACTGACCATTCTCTGTGTAATGATTGCCGCAATCGAGCAGCCCGCACTCGCGGTATACATGGTCTACGCCGGCGGGTTGAGGGGAGCGGGAGACACGCTGAGCCCGATGCTGATTACCATCATCGGGACGCTATTTTTCCACGTACCTGTCGCATATCTTTTCGGGATTGTCTTCGGCTGGGGGCTGCCTGGGATATGGCTCGGTGCGGCGCTCGACTGGATACTCCGCGCCATAGCGGTTTACATACTATACCGCCGTGGCAGATGGAGGCGCGTAAAGGTGTAGTGCAAATCTACAATCTCTTTTGCAGGGACAGCACCCGTGGTTGTCCGCTTGGATATAAACGGACAGGGACAAGTTCGCCAGAGGCGAATCCTCGCCGAAGGTGAACCCGCCGTTTCTTGGGCGTGGTACCTTGGGCACGACCCTGTCCCTACAAACAAACTCGGTTATTATATCCGTGCAGTTAGGCAGTAAGAGATCTTAGTCCTTCTTTGCCACGCCCTTTTTGGACAGTGTGACCCAGTCAGACCAGTCCTCCCACTCCACAAACCTGGTCTTGTCCGTAAGCCAGTACTCGGTGCCCTTTCGTGTGCGGTTACATACCATACTGTCAGTGGTCCTTGTGTGTCTCTGAACCACGGGCCGGTAGTAGTGGCATTCAACCTGGTGGAAAATGATCTTGTCCTTGTCCTCCACAGGTATCAGCTCAAGGTCGTCCGGCTCCAGTTCACCCTTATCGAGCCGTTCTTTTGGCACCGCCACCTCGTACGTAAACTTCTCTTCCACCTTCAGCGTGCTCATCTCGGGGTCATATACCTCGTCCGGTGCGGGTATGGTAGGGGCCTGTCCCGTCATGAATATGTTCCGGCTATAGGTGCCCTGCACAGTAGTCTCGTGGGCCAGAAGCAGAGAAAGTATGGAGATCGAAAACGCCACAGCAAGGCATCCCCTTTTGGAGAACTTCATTCTTAAAACCCTCCCGTTGACACGTACCATCAAAACTAGAAATATCTTGGGTATTATAGTCCCGGTACCGCGTATAGTCAATAAGCCGTTTGGCGGTAAACGTCCTGCTGTAAAGCGATTGACGCAAAGAGCTATAGGTGTTATATTCCGTAGACGGTTTTTTTGAGAGGGGACGAGTGGAAGAGGCTATCCGCAAGGCAGATATACTTATAGAGGCCCTGCCATATATTAAGGCCTTTAATGACAAACTGGTTGTGATAAAGCTAGGCGGCAGCGCTCTGGTTACGGGTGGCAGGCTTCGCGGGCTACTTGAGGACGTTATCTTCATGAAGACGGTGGGCATGAGGCCCATACTCGTCCATGGAGGGGGGCCTCGCATCAATGAGGAAATGGCCAAGAGGGGTAAGGAACCCAGGTTTGTCCATGGACATCGCGCCACCGACCAAGAAACGCTTGATATAGTGGTGGATGTCCTAGTAAACGACGTGAATAAGAGGATACTCCAGGAGCTGGAGAGTCTGGGGGACAGCGGCGTTAACATGTGGAGGGATGGTCACCCGCCACTAAAGGCCGAAAAGTATAAGGCGACGGATGAGAGCGGCAAGGAGATTGACCTGGGCTGTGTAGGGGACCTCTCGTCTATAGAAGAAAAGGCATTTTATAAGGCATGCAAGGCGGGTAAGATACCTGTGATAGCGCCGGTGGCGGGCGGGCGGGATGGCCTGCTGAACGTAAATGCTGACAGCGTGGCCTCCTTTATAGCCAGCTCCTTAAAGGCAGAGAAACTGGTGTTTCTCACAGACACACACGGTATAATGATGGACCCGTCCCGTGATGACTCTACCGTCTCCAGCCTGTCAAAGGCTGAGGTCATGTCTCTGGTTGCGCAGGGTGTGATAGGTGGTGGCATGTTGCCCAAGTCATGGGCATGTCTCAGGGCAATGGAATCCGGGGTGAAAAAGTCCCATATAATTGACGGCAGGATACCCCATTCCCTTCTGCTCGAAATATTTACGGACAAGGGGATCGGCACACAGATAGTCCTATGAGCAGGCCGGGCAGGACAAAGTTCGGGAGGTGCTTCATCGCCATTGGCAACGGCCTCCTGGATTTCTTCCAAACCGTGGGTGAGATGTGCCAGCTGCTGGCGGCGACCATACTGTGGTGCCGGGCGGTGTTTAAGAACCTGGACAAGGTCCTTCTCCAGATGGGCAAGATAGGCGCAGATACACTGCCCATTGCAGGCCTAACAGCAGTATTTGTTGGATTCGTACTTGCCCTTCAGACGGGTGTCGCATTAAAGGAGTATGGCCAGGAAGAAAATGTCGGCGCCGTTGTGGCCTTATCCATGACACGAGAACTGGGGCCCGTTCTGACGGCTATACTGGTCATCGGCAGGGTGGGGGCCGCCATTACTGCCGAGATAGCCACTATGAGCGTCTCCGAGGAGATTGACGCCTTGAAGACCCTGGGCGTCAATCCTGTACGCTATCTGGTTATGCCCAGGTTTCTCGCCTGTCTGGCCATGTTGCCGGTGCTGGTCATCTACGTGGATCTGGTGGGCATGATAGGGGGAGCTGCCGTGGCCAAGGCCAATTTCGGAGTGCCGTTTATGATATACATCGAGAACATAGAGATGTGGCTGACCGCAGAGGACATAGCAAAGGGGTTGGTGAAGGCGGCGGTCTTCGGAGTCATTATTGCCATAGTTAGCTGCCAGCGCGGCCTGGCTACCGTGGGCGGTCCCGGGGAGGTAGGTATTGCTACTACTAACTCTGTAGTTTTTTCCTTTGTCAGCGTGTACATCTCTAATTATTTTGTTACCCGATTATGGCTAGAGTAGGTTCTGACATAAAAACGACTGAAAACGGCACGGCCATTGACGTGCGCCAGTTGCACAAATGGTTCAGGGCCAATCATGTCCTCAGGGGCCTCGACCTGAAGATTCACGCCGGAACGACTACGGCCATAGTAGGCAGTAGCGGGGCAGGCAAAAGTGTACTGCTCAAGCACATAATAGGCCTGACCAGGCCTGATTCAGGCAACATATTTATCTTCGGACAGGAACTCACAGGTAAGGCGGGCGGGGGCCTGGAGGCGATCCAGCGAAGATTTGCAATGGTTTTTCAGGGTTCGGCGCTCCTGAACTCTCTCACGGTTGCGCAGAATGTCGGATTGGGCCTAACGGAGCAACGAAGGCTTAGCAAGAGACAGGTAGACGATATCGTCAGAGAAAAGCTCGCACGTGTCGGGCTGGAGGGCAAGGAGTCGCAGCTACCCGGGGAATTGAGCGGCGGAATGAAGAAGAGGGTGGGAATCGCCAGGGCACTGGCGATGGACCCCGATATCATCTTATTTGATGAACCTACTACGGGCCTTGACCCTGT
>JAUXLO010000083.1 GCA_030623665.1 Planctomycetota bacterium | reverse complement strand
CCTTACCACGTGCAGCGAGGGTATCATAGAATTTTTGCTGTGCCCCGAGTGCGGTGGCGATAGCCTTTTCCACACGCTCACCACCCTGGCTGATGTCTCTCGCTATTTCACGGAACACGTCTTTTAGATGTTTCCCTCCCCATTCGAGATGGAAGACGGGCTGAAGCACCCTGAACTTCCTGTCTTTCCCCTCCAGTTTTATCGCCGAGCGGACCATATATGGAAGCCCCTGTACGTACGGGCACATGTAAGAGTGGACCAGCTTTGGACTATCGTTGGGAAAATTGACAACGCTGGGTATAAACAAATAGTCTATATCATCGTTTACCATGTCCATTACGTGCCCATGGGCCACCTTTATAGGAAAGCAGGTCTCAGCGGCAATATTCTCCACGCCTTCTTTTACGAGCTCATGGTTGGTAACATTAGACGCAATCACCTCGTAGCCTAATTCCGTGAAGAAGGCCTTCCACATGGGGTACAGCTCAAAGAACATGTTTGCGCGCGGGATACCGACCTTCATGCCGTTAGGGGCATCGGGTTTGTCCTTTGGATAGGACTTAAACAAGGCCACCATACGCTCATTGAACAGCCTGGGGATCCCTTTACCCTTCTTAAGCTTTCCAGAATCCTCATACTTCCCGCACCGGTCGCCGTAATGCAAAGGCTCCTCACCCCTAATCTCTACCTTCTTAACCGTGCATATGTTGGAACAATCCCTGCACTCGAAGGAGCCTATCTCAAATTTCCTCTTCCGGAGGTCGAAGCCTTTGAACTTGGATTTCTCCCAACCCCTCTCCTCCATGGCAATTATGGCAGAACCTATCGCACCCATACAGTCGTGGTGCTGTGGCACGGTAACCTTCTTGCCCGTAACTTTCTCGAATGCGGACTTCACCCCGCGGTTATATGCAACGCCTCCCTGGAACAGTATGCGGCTGCCGACCTTTCTGCGCTCCACTACCCGATTGAGATAATTTTGGACGATGGAGTAACTAAGGCCCGCTACAAGGTCGTCCTTGGCCGCCCCTTTCTGTTGATGGTGTACGATGTCAGACTCCATAAACACCGTGCACCTCTCCCCCATACTGCACGGCCCGCAGGAATTCATGGCCTTCTCACCGAACTCCTCCTTAATGGCTACGTCAAGCCTCTCGGACTGCTCCTCCAGGAACGCGCCCGTCCCTGCGGCGCAGACCTTGTTCATGGCAAAGTCTACCACCGCACCATTCTCAAGCCGGACGTATTTTGAGTCCTGCCCGCCTATCTCGAAGATGGTATCCACGTCGGGGCAGGCGTTCACGGCCGCCCTGGCGTGCGCAGTAATCTCGTTTTTCGCAATGTCTGCGCCTATATAGTCTCCCGTCAGGTAGCGTCCGGAGCCCGTAGAGCACACCCCCTTTACATCGACCAAGTCGCCAATCTCCATCCCAACCTCAAACAGTCCCTTTGAGACGGCCTCAAGAGGCCTGCCCGCCGTCATCAAATAACGTCTCGCCAGTACGTTCTTGTCTTTATCTATAACAACCACGTTGGTGCTTATTGAGCCCACGTCAACCCCCACATAGGCCTCTATCCTGCCATTCTCCTTAATGGGTATACAGTGGGTCACGATATCATACTTGTCGCCTTTAAGGCCCTCGAGTACGGCCATATCACTCTTGCGGTCCCGTATATACGATTCCAGGGCACCCAGGCCCCTGAAACTCTGGTCCTCGCCCTTCTCCATAAGCATCAGCACCGCACCAATGGCGCCCAGCGAGGCATGGTGTTTTGGTATAATCAGCTCTCCGGGTTCGAGTCCGAGGACGTCTTCAAAGGCCTTTATCATACCCTTGTTAGCTGCCACGCCACCCTGGAATGCAACGGGTTTTGCCATTTCCTTGCCCTTGGCGATGGAGCTCTTAAAATTCCTGGCCATTGCATGGCACAAGCCGGCCAGGATGTCGTGGACGGGGGTGGCCTCCTGCTGGAGATGTATCATGTCTGACTTGGCAAACACGCTGCAGCGGCCTGCGATCCTCGGTGGATTTTTACACTTCAACGCTAATTCAGCAAACTCATTCTCAATAGAAATACCTACCCTTGAGGCCTGCTGCTCAAGAAACGAGCCCGTGCCTGCCGCACACATCGTATTCATGGCAAAATCGGCCACCTTTATCTGACCGATCGTCTCATCGTACTCAAGGAGCATCAACTTCGAGTCCTGGCCGCCAACCTCTATAATGCTGCGGACGTCAGGATAAAAGGTTGCGGTGGCCTTACTCTGTGATACAACCTCGTTGACGAAGTATATGCCGAATATCTCGCAGAGGAGTTTCCCGCCTGAACCGGTGGCGGCCATACCCTTTATCTGCTCCCTGGGGGTACGGCTGTAGACGCCTTTCAAGACCTCCAGGGTCGTCTCCAGCGGCTGTCCATGTGTCCGGACGTAATGCTCCTCCAGAACCTCTTTCTTCTCGTTAACCAGTACGACCTTCAGACTTACCGAGCCGATGTCCAGACCGATGTATTTCTTCTCTGCCATGCCGTTCCTTAATGAAAAAAGGATACAAAGGTTTTTTCCAGCAGCCAGCCGCTTACTACATGAAGAAAAGAATGCCTTATCGTCCGAGGCCGCGCTAAGCCAGCTCTTCGGGGTGGGTAATCCTGCCGGTCACAGCCGATGCGGCTGCCACGGCAGGACCGCAAAGAAAGACCTCACTCTTCAGGTGGCCCATCCTGCCCGGGAAATTACGGTTTGTGGTAGCCAGACACCTCTCGCCCTCGGCCAGTATCCCCGCATGACCACCCAGACACGGCCCGCAGGTCGGCGTGGATACGGCCGCCCCGGCGCTGACGAACACCTCCATCAGGCCCTCCCTTACCGCCATGAGATACGTCTCCTGTGTTGCAGGAAAGACAAGAAGCCTCACTGACGGGTGCACCTGTCTGCCCTGGAGTATCCGGGCCGCTATCCTCAGGTCTGATATCCTGCCGTTTGTACAAGAACCTATGACCACCTGGTCAATCTTTATGTCAGAGGCCTCCTCCACGGGGCGGACGTTAGACGGCAAACCGGGTAGCGCCACCTGAGGGGAGATTTTTGAGGCATCATAACTGCGTGTCTCGACGTCACCGGGACCGCCATTGACATGATAAGGTCTGTAATCCCTCTTTGCCCTATCCCTCACGTAATCCTCAGTCGTGTCGTCTGTTGCCATAATCCCCGTCTTTGCACCTGCCTCTATCGCCATGTTGCATATAGCGAAACGGTCGTCCATGGGCAGCGATGAGATGGTCGGGCCTGTAAACTCCATGACCTTATACAAGGCGCCGTCTACCCCTATGTCCCCTATTACGTGCAGGATAATATCCTTCCCCGAGCTCCATTGCGGCAGCTTCCCGTCGAACACGAACCTTATCGTCTCGGGCACCTTCAACCACACCTTTCCCGTGGCAAAACAGGCTGCGAGGTCGGTGCTCCCTACCCCGACTGCAAAGGCGCCCAACGCGCCGTATGTGCACGTGTGGGAATCGGCCCCTGCTACAAGGTCCCCCGGCAATACCAGCCCCATCTCAGGTAAAAGGGCGTGCTCTATCCCCATCCTGCCTATCTCAAAGAAATATTCAAGCCGATGCCTCTCCGCAAACCGCCTCAGCACCTTTACCTGCTCCGCAGAGGCTATGTCCTTATTAGGGGTAAAATGGTCCGGGACCAGCGCTATCCTTTTCCTGTCAAACACATTATCAATGCCGGCGCCCTCAAACTCCTTTATGGCTATGGGAGCAGTTATGTCGTTACCGAGGCAGAAGTCCACCCCCGCATAAACAAACTCTCCGGCCCGCACCTCGGCACGCTCAGTATGCACTGCAATAATCTTTTCTGCCAACGTCATAACCATAATTCTACATTATTCTGCATTACTAACGCGAACAAACAACTCGGTAAGAATACTGCTAGCGGGATCTTTGATTATGGAAGGGAAAGACCCGTAATTCGTTCAGTTGTCAAAGAATCGGCTCCTGTAACTCTTTACAAACAGCGGGTCTCGTACGTATGCCTTATGACATTCCGGGCACAGGTCAAAACGGAGGGTCTTGTATTCCATGTCGTCTCCATCATCAGAGCCCTCCTCCTGCTCTTTATCATCCTCAAGATTAAACTCTGCCAAATCATCCTTGAGGGCGTCAAATTCCTCGTTCTCCTCCTCAACGTCATCAGCGGGATAAACCTCTATCTTTACAACATACCTCAACTCCTCTTCGGTCTGTATGACCTTACCACACATATCACACGAATAGTGTATCATGTATTATCCTCCTTGCCCCCGCAGACGTCTTGCGAGAGCAACAAGTTATCGATCACTGACATGTTTTTACTAAACATCCACCTCCCTTCCCAGGTCTAAACTTAATCCAAGATTCTATTTATATATGTAATAATTGTCAAGAATAAAAGGCCATCCCATATACCTTAATCGCCTACACATATGCATGTCCTCTCAGTCACTCCGTGTATCTATGGCCTTATTTGCCAGGGCATCGGCCAGGACATTCTTCTCCCTGCGGATGTGCCGTATCTTCCACTTGGGAAGCTTAGCCACGAGCCCCTTGGCCTCTTTGTGAAGGGGAAGTATTGACGGCGCCCTCACCTTGTATTGACCGTTCAACTGTTTAACCAGCAATTCACTGTCACAAAAGATATCAACCTCCTTTGGACAGTACTCAAGCGCCTTCTCAACACCACGTATCAGGGCCCTGTATTCGGCGACGTTGTTTGTGGCCTCTCCTATATATTCACTAATCTCCTCCAGGACGTTTTGTTTCCTGTCGCAGATGACCACACCTATCCCTGCCCTGCCGGGGTTGCCCCGTGATGCGCCGTCTGTATATATAAGGACGCCTCCGCCGGGTGCAGGGGAAGGAGGCTTGCCGGCCTTCGCCTTGATGACGGCCCTCAGCCGGTCAAAGAACCTTTCCAACCTCTTCCGGGTAACCCTGCGGTCTCCGGCTGCAACCTTCGCAGTGTCCATACCCTTTCGAATGAGTTCCAGCAGCTCTTCATCGGATATGCCTCTCATTCTTTTAATTTTAGCCCCTGGTTGGTACACTTCCAAACAAAATATCTGTCTTTCTATGTATGAACGATGGCATGGATTCCATTTGACACCCAGGAGGAAATCAACTCTAATTAGCGCCCAAGACCGCACGAGACTCCTGAAACACTCTACACAATTATCATTCCGAGGGAGTGAAATGACCGAAGTCATGCCATAGGCAGATTCGCCTTGGGCGAAAATCTCGAAAACACTAGATTCTTCGCTTCGCTCAGAATGACATTTGGTATCAGGATGACTTTTTCAGGGCTTTTCCATATCCAAACCGTAATAAATATAGCCTTTTAGAGAAGCATACTGTCATGACACTTCTCCTCTACGACGACATCTTCCTTAAGCATGACACAGGCCCCGATCACCCGGAAAATTATAAGAGGCTTGAATGTACCATCGAGCATCTAAAATCCACCGGTCTGTGGGACAGGTCCACCCTGGTCAGTCCCAGGGCAGCAACGGTAGAAGAGATTGCACTCGTACACGACAGGAATTATATCGACAGTGCCAGGAAGGTCGCCGAGGGCGGGGGCGGCCACTTAGACCCCGATACGGCGGTTTCACGCGACACATATAAGGCCGCACTATATTCGGCAGGGGCGCTGCTAACGGCCGCAGACTCTATCATGGAGAAAAGCGATAGAAATTCCTTCTGCATGGTCAGGCCGCCGGGACACCACGCAAGACCTGCACAGGGCATGGGATTCTGCATCTTTAACAACGCAGCAATCGCCGCCCAATACCTGATATCCAGACACAAGCTCGACCGGGTGCTTATAGTAGACTGGGACTGTCACCACGGCAACGGGACGCAGGAAATATTTTACGGTGACAATCAAGTGCTGTACGTGTCGCTGCACAGGTGGCCGTTTTACCCCGGCACCGGCGGCGAAGACGAGAGAGGGAGCGGCAAGGGAAACGGTCTTACCATAAACATACCCTTCACAGCAGCCACCCCGCCTGACATATACGTGGAGACCTTTAAGAAAATGATGGCCGTAGACGTCTTGTCGTTCAACCCCGAATTCATCATCATATCCGCAGGCTTCGACGCCTACGTGGACGACCCCATTGCAGGACTTGGCCTGGGGCCGGACGACTTTGCCATACTTACCACAATCACTATGGAGATAGCAAACAAATGCTGCGAGGGCCGCATAGTATCATGCCTTGAGGGCGGCTACAGCCTCCAGGGGCTGCCGCTGTGTGTAGAGCGGCATCTGGGCACCATGCTTGAGGCCGCATAACACCCGCAGCCGTTTTTTTAAGCCGACAAGGTCTTTTGTCTCATGAACATATTTCTCAGCGTGGGCGTCATGCTGTCAGGGGCGCTCATCTTTGCGGCCCTCATAAAGAGACTAAATTTCCCAGAGGTCTCGGCCTTCCTGATCCTGGGGATACTACTGGGCCCCCACCTGCTGAATATGCTCTCGGAACATATCTACAACCTCTCCGACCCGATATCGCTTATTGCCCTGGGGATTATTGCATTCATGATGGGGGAGGAATTATCTCTGGAAAACCTGCGCCACGCCGGCAGGTCCATCCTCTGGATATCGGTCTTTGAGACCCTTGGTGTGTGCCTCCTGGTAACTGCAGTCGTCTATTTCGTTCTGCACCAGCCCTTCTATGTGGCCATCCTGTTGGGCGCCATCGCAACGGCGACCGACCCTGCCGCAACCATGCTCGTAGTGAGGGAGTATCGGGCAAAGGGCACCTTTACCAAGACGCTGCTGGGGATAGTGGCGATAGATGACGTCTGGGGCATTATTACCTTCGCCGTCTGTGTCTCGGTGGCCCAGCTGGCATATATGCCAGAGGCCTACACAGGCATATTCTCACTCGAAGTCATCCATCCGCTAATCGAAATACCGGGCTCTTTGATACTGGGCTGCATGGTCGCAGTCATTCTGTCCAGGGTGTCCCAACACGTCAGTGGCGGCGCCAACCTTTTGGTCCTTGTCTTATCGAGCATCTTCCTGGTAATAGGTGTATCTATTTCACTTGACCTGTCGGTCCTGCTGGCCAACGTTGCGCTGGGCGTAACAATCGTGAACATAGACCGGAAGGCGGTCATGTTGTTTGACACGTTGAGGGAGGCGGCATCACCCATATTCATCATGTTCTTCGTCCTGGCGGGGGCACACTTTGACGCCCGGGCATTCATGCAGCTGGGTGGTGTGGGGGTTGCTTACATACTGTGCAGGACGGCAGGGAAGGTATTATCCGCCGTCCCCGGCGGCTATATCGCAGGTTCCAAGAGCAGTGTTAAGAAGTACATGGGGGTGGCGCTGCTCCCTCAGGCCGGCGTGGCCCTAGGCATGGCCCTGGTAGCAAAGACCGAGTTCCCCGAAGCGGCGGACATACTGTTTACGGTGGCAGTCGCAACCACCGTTGTCTTTGAGATAATCGGCCCCATCTGCACAAGGTACGCGCTTTCTAAGGCGGGGGAGATAGACCAAAAGATTACCTGATTTGTTGACTTGTCGTCGGCTAACGGGGATTTACGCGTCTTCCACAGCCCCGGCGGACGCCGCCAGGATTGCGGTTCCTTTTGAAACACTGGGAAGATGTATTATTCCGTGGTCTTTGAGGCCTTTGCAGCCGACCTCGCAAGCTTATTGACCCTCT
>JAUXLO010000148.1 GCA_030623665.1 Planctomycetota bacterium | reverse complement strand
TGTTTATATTGCAGGTATCATCTTTTTAGCCATGAAGATATGGATGACGTTAGATGCCGTCAGCGCATTCTTACGTTAGAGAGTTATAAACACCCGACGTGATAATGTTGGGGCATTATGAGAGATAGCTCCTGATGGAAAAGGATTGTCTGTCGTGTGTAACAGGTTGTAGTGATTGACCTTTAGTCTCTCTCTTCTTGATTTTTTTTGCCTATTTTTTATATTACTCTTTCACCATGGATAAACTGGTTCCCGGGTTCCTCGATAGAATCAACATGCGCTTGCGGTCAAGAAGCTCAAACGGCCGTATCCCTCTGACCGTTCGGGAGAGGTTCGTATATAATACACCCAAGGATTTTCTCCCGGAGACACCTGCATCGGATGTTGAAGAGGCCATCCGGAGGACACAGGACTTTTTACTGGGTATTCAGAAGCCTGATGGACACTGGGCGGGCGAGCTGGAGGCAGATTCAACCCTCACCGCCGATTACATCCTGCTCATGCACCTTCTGGCCGCCTCAGGGGGTGAGGTAAACCCCGTTCAGCAGAGGAAGGCGGCCAACTATGTCCTCAGTAAACAACTTCCCGACGGCGGCTGGAACATCTACGCCAACGGGCCTAGCGAGGTTAGCGCGTCTGTGAAGGCGTACTTTGCACTCAGGCTTGCGGGCTACTCCCCCGATGAGCCCCTTATGGAAAAGGCCAGGGAGTGCATCCTGTGGCTGGGCGGTGTTATGAAGTGCAACGCTTTTGCCAAAATATATCTCTCTATCTTCAGACAGCTGGACCCTAAGTGGGCGCCGGCCATACCGGTGGAAATGATGCTCCTTCCCACTATCTTGCCGTTTAATGTCTATGAGATATCTTACTGGTCCAGGTGTATTGTAATTCCCCTTGCAATCGTGCAGGCACGGGATTACACGGTGGATGTCGGTTTAAATATAGATGAGCTGTACGTCGGTCCCAGGGAGGATTCCAAGGATGATATAGAGAGGGAGCGGCCCGCCATCACCTGGTACAATTTCTTTATAACCATAGACAGCCTGTCTAAGCGCTATCAGAGGCGTCCCGTCCGCTTCCTTCGGGAGATTGCCGTGGGGAAGGCAACTCACTGGGTGCTATCGCGGCTGGAGAAGTCGGCAGGTCTGGGCGCTATCTGGCCGGGGATTATAAATACAATATTTGCCCTTAAGGCCCTGGGTTATCCCAACGACCACCCGGAGGTAAAAAGGCAACTGCGGGAGGTGGAGCTGCTTAAGATAGAAGAGGAGGACAGCCTCCGCATGCAGCCCTGCACCTCGCCGGTTTGGGATACGGGCTGGGCGGTGATAGCGCTCCATGATTCCGGCCTGCCCAGGAATCATCCCGGGCTTCTTAAGGCGGCTAAGTGGCTCCTTGGTAAGGAGGTGCGGAACTACGGAGACTGGCGCGTGAAGAACCCCAACGTAGAGCCGAGCGGCTGGTATTTTGAGTATGCCTGCGAGTGGTTTCCTGATACGGACGACTCTGCCGTGGTGCTGATGGCCCTTCAGCGCACCGCACTGCTGGAGACCGGGGCAAGGAAGGAAGAAGCACTCCTGAGGGGCACAAAGTGGCTCCTGGGCATGCAGGGCAGGGACGGCGGTTGGGGGGCCTTTGATAAGGATAATGATAAGAAATTCCTGAATCATATCCCCTTTGCCGATTTTGGCGCAATACTTGACCCCTCTACCGGTGATGTTGCCGGCAGGTGCCTGGACTGGTTCGGCAGGGTTGGGTTCGATATGCACCATAGGGCAGTGGCCAATGCGGTAGGGTTTCTCAAAAAGGAGCAGGAGAGGGACGGTTCCTGGTTTGGCCGCTGGGGTACCAACTACATATACGGCACGTGGTCCGTCCTGTCGGGACTTGCTTCCGTGGGTGAGGATATGGAGAAGGACTATATAAAGAGGGCGGCGGCCTGGTTAAAGAGCGTGCAGTTACCCGGCGGCGGCTGGGGCGAGAGGTGCACAAGTTACCATGACCCCTCGTTTAAGGGAAAAGGGCCTGCAACGCCGTCACAGACCGCCTGGGCCCTGATGGGACTGCTTGCCGCCGGTGAGGTGGAATCCCATGCGGTAGAGAAAGGCATCAGACATCTAATCAGCACCCAGAAAGACGACGGCACCTGGGACGAGGACGAGTGGAACGCCACGGGCTTCCCCATGTTTTTCTATCTGGAGTATCACCTCTATCGCAATTACTTCCCGCTTATGGCCCTGAGCCGCTATAGAAACCTGAGGCGAAGGAAGCTGGGAGGGAAGGTAGAGTAGATAACCTTAAACAAAGTCAGACAGTGAGGCAGGCCAGAGGCCATTTTTTTATCCCTGCCGGCATGCTTGCTAACCGAAGCTCCACTTGGCCATCTCCATCATGTCGGAGACGCCACTGACTCCTTCCAGTATGACGCTTGCCTCGAAGCCGCAGTGCATCATGCAGTTCTTGCACCGGGGGTCCTTGCCGGAGCGGTAATACTCCCAGTCGGTGTTCTCCATCAGCTCTTTATAGGTAGGATAGTGTTTATCGGTTATCATATAGCAGGGGCTCTTCCAGCCAAGGGTGTTTCTTGTGGGGTTACCCCAGGGGGTGCATCTCAGCTTCTTCTGGCCGGTCAGGAACTTCAGGTACAGGGGGGTGTTAAGAAGCCTGTATCTTTTTGAGAGTTCATATATGAACCCGAACCGTTCTTGGATCTGTTCACGTGTAAGGAAGATGTCGTCGGTGTTGTCTACAAAGCTGAACCCGGGGGAGATCAGCATCCCGTCCACCCCCAGCCCTTCCAGATAGGTGAACAGCTCCTCTATCTCATCGGGTTTTGTGTCCAGGTAGAGGGTAGTATTGGTGCATACCCTGAAGCCGAGCTTTTTTGCCTCCTTTATGGCCTCTGTGGCCTGTTTGAACGAGCCTTCATGTGCGGTTATCTCGTCGTGGGTTTTCTCGAGGCCGTCTATGTGTACGTTGATGTTAAAATGAGAGCTTGGTTCAAACTTGTCCAGGAATTCGGTGAGCAGCAGGCCGTTTGTGCACAGGTATACAAACCTGCCCATGTTTACGAGGCCATTTACAATCTCGCCTATCTGCGGGTTTAGGAAGGGCTCGCCGCCAGTGACCGTGACTACGGGTGCGCTGCACTCCTTTGCGGCGCCAAGGCACTCCTCCACCGACAGCAGGTCGCTGTTGTCGCTGTATTCTATAATTCTCCCACAGCCCTTACATGAGAGGTTGCACAGGTGGGTTGGTTCGAGCATGAGCACCAGGGGAAACCTTTCCCTGGACGCCAGTCTGTTTTTTAGGAGGTAGCTGGTTAGGCTTGTGCCCAGTTTTACCGGTACGCGCATCCTTATTCCGAAATGTCAAGCATCTCAAACGGGCTATCTTCCTTGGCGCTCACCACCTCAGGTGTCTGCCAGGTCTTTTTCACTGTGGCGTTGTGGACGGCGCCTATGGAGTGTTCAACACCGAAGATGGTCCGGTATCCTAACCGGGTGCCGGCCTCGGTCAGGATTTTTACCATCTTTTTCAGGATAGCTTGAGTGGTGTCAATGGGGACGTTTAGTATTACCCCGGGGAGTAGGCCCTTTTCCCCTTGGAAGAATGGTTCACCCAGGAGACTGTTGAAATCCCCGCCGACGTCCTGGATCCAGTCTATAAGGAGGTTTGCCCTATCGAAGTTATTCTTTGTAATGTACCACTGGAAGACCAGCATGGTGACACCGTCGGAGACGTCAAACTGTTTAATCCTCAGGGCCTCAACGAACTGGCTCGTTCTCTTTACGAACAGACTGTTAGGGTCGCTCTCCTTCCAGTCCTTTCCAATTGCGCTTGTAGCGGAATCAAGTGGTCTTACGGGTTGGCCGGGGATGACAACGTCCAATATAGTATCTACCAGCCTGATACCCTGTTGATGGTAGGAGGTGGCTACGTCTGCTACGAGATAATGCAGGTCATATGGATTATCCAGGCTGTGCATGTTGTAACCGGTCTCATTAACAGGCACCGGATATTCTACGGGGAGTCCATTGTCTGTGTAGAATGCGACTCTCTCGTCACGTACGAAGACAGGGCCCTCTTCGGTCTCCTGCTCGTAGATGTCCATTATGGTCTTTCCGTCCAGTGCGCTCTCATCATATTCCACCCCTACAATATTCAATGCGGTGGGTACTATGTCGAAATTTATGTGTGGTGTGGTATTAACGACACCTTTCTTGATGTTCGGCCCGGTAATGAAAAGCGGCACCCTCACGCTGTCGAAGAGTGGGTATCCGTGGTCTGTGGCGAGTCTCTGGTCTGTCTGGAAGTTCCAGCCCTTCTTTGGCGTAACCCCGAAGTCAGGTGAGAATCTCGCCTCGAGGTTGTCGATGGACTCGTCCCACTTTGTGAAGTGGGCGAAGGTCACCACGGCGTCAGGGTATTCGCTCTCCTTTGTGGCTTCCAGCCATTCCCGTCCTGAGTGGAAGTCATTGAACCAGTTAATGTCGTTGCCTATATGCTTCATAAATGAAGGTGAGCTTGTATAGTGTAGAGGGTCTTCGGCCGCCACACCGGTGGGGGCGACGGGTTCAGCGGGCTGTTCCTCGGTCTGTCCAGCGGTCTGTTCTGTGGTCTGTTTCGCGA
>JAUXLO010000099.1 GCA_030623665.1 Planctomycetota bacterium | reverse complement strand
GGCGGATTGGGCGAACCTGTCCAAACGGACTTATTATCCCATATATTCAAGATAAAGATGAAAGCGCTCATATTACAGGCGGGTTACGGGACGAGGATGTACCCACTGACCAGGGACAGGCCGAAGGGACTGCTCCCCGTGGGCGGCAGACCGATCATGGACTACCTTGTAAGGAATATTGAGGAGGTCCCTGAGATAGACACCATCTACGTCGTCACCAACCAGAGGTTTTACGATGCCTTTGCAGAGTGGCACAGCGGGCAAAAGTCACCCGGGAAGATAGAGCTGATAAACGACGGCACCCTCACCAATGAGACCCGCCTTGGCAGTATCAGGGACACGCATCTTGTAATAACCGAGAAAAATATCAGGGATGATTTGATGGTAATGGGGGGCGATAATATCTTTGACCTGAGTTTCAGGGATTTCGCAGGCTATTTTGAGGAAAAAAAGGGCAGTGTAGTGGCCGTACACAGGGTTACCGAGACAGAAAGGCTCAGGCGGACCGGGGTCATATTGATGGACGGGCATTCGAGGCTGACCACCTTTCAGGAAAAGCCGGCCAATCCGGTCTCGGAGCTGGCCGTCCCGCCCCTATATATCTTCCGCAGAGAGACGCTCCCGCTGGTGGACGAATATCTCCGTGAGGGGAACGAGGCCGACGCGCCCGGCAACATCATCGCCTGGCTCCTTGACCGCACGCCCGTGTACGGCTACATATTCAGGGGCAGGTGCTACGACATTGGGAATATAGAGAGCTATGAGAGGTTAAAACCCGGCCTGCCACAATAACAGGCATATTCCTACCACACGGTAAGCTCGCCCACTATCTCTTCTACAAGGTCCTTTATGGTAATAATCCCCACCGCCTTACCGTCCCCGTCGGTAACGATACCCATCCTCTGTCTGGCATGACGGAGTTTCAACAGTGCGTCATCCACCGGCGTCTCTGCGTCTATGTGAGTGACTGTCCGCACGAATTCACGTATATTGCCCTGATGTTTCTCATTCATCAAAAACTCAATAATGACTACCACCCCGATTATCCTCGTCCTCTCCCTGTCGTATATCGGTATGCGCGAGAATTTTTTGTCTCCGGCCAGGTCCCTGAGGCTCTGAGGGCCTACGGTAGCAGGGGCCATGGTAACCTCTTCCAGGGGTATCATGACCTTTTGTACGGCTGTGGTCCCCAGGGCCATGATGTTTCGTGCCATTGTATTCTGATATACGGATACAGCACCCTCCGCAGCGCCTTCATCCAGAAAATACCTCAGGCGCTGAGGGCTGAAGAAGGGACTCTCCTTCACCTCTACCCCCTTCAGAAACAGGTGCGGCAGTCTGCTTATCACCCTCAGCAGGAAGACAAGGGGAGAGAACACCTTATAAGAGATATCTGCAATAGGCGCCACCTTATAAAGGAAATAGTCGGCATGTCTCTGGAAGATGCTCTTAGGCAGGATCTCACAGAATATCAGGATGACCGGGGCGAGCATAAGGGTTGCAAGCAGCTCTGCTCTTCCATGTGAGACCCTTACACTTATAATATAAGTAAAGGTCGCTGCGGCGATATAGTTGGCAACATTGTTGCCGATAAGGACGGTGCAGACCATACCATGCGGGTCATTAAGCATGCGGTTTATAATCTTAGCCGTCCACCAGCCCCTTTCTTCCCTGTACCTCAGACGAATGCGGTTAAGGCAATAAAAGCCCGTCTCCGTTGCAGCGTATATGAACGAGAAGAACAGACCCACGAACAATAATATGTATATGTATGTCGACATCGTATTAAATGGGTTATCCGCCCTCTACAAATTCGACCAAAAGTCTTGTAATGCGCCTCTTCCTCACCTCTTCAACGGTGAAGATGATGTTCTTATAACTCACTGAGTCGTTCCTCTTTGGTATGCGTCCCAGCAAAGACACGACGTAGCCGCCGATAGTGTCCGCAACAGGTTCCAGCTCTACACCAAACGTCTCACACCAGTCCATAAGGCTTATGCTGGCGTGGACCACGTATTTGTTCCCACCGAGCTTCCTGATGGGCTCCTCGTAGCGCTCGGTCTCGTCCTGTATCTCACCTACCACCTCTTCCAGGATATCTTCCAGCGTGATAAGGCCTGCCGTACCTCCATACTCATCTGCGACGATGGCCATCTGTTGGTGCTCCCTTCGGAATTCTCTCAAGAGGCTCTCTATGGTCTTGGTCTCAGGGACAAATGGAACATTCCGCACCATACCCCTGAGACCCTTACCCGGGTTGAGAAACACGTCTTTGGCGTATACCACACCCAGGATGTTATCACGGCTCTCTTCATATACGGGTATCTTTTTGTATCTCGTCTCACGCACAAGCGCCAGAAAATCATCCACCGGGTCGGAGATGTCAAAGGCCGTCAGATCCACCCTGGGCACCATAACGTCCTTCACACGCATCCTGCCAAAATCAAGCACCGCATGGATCATGGTCCTTTCTCTGGTATCAACCACCCCGTAGCGCTCACTGAGGGCCAACATCACCTTTAGTTCCTCTGCAGTGATATAGGGCTCTTTCCCTCCCCCCCTTCCAAAGAGCCTCTCAAGACGATCCAGTACCACGGTAATAGGGGCGCGGAAGGGGAGGAGGAGTTTCTCCACAATGGATATTGGCAGGGCGACGAGGTGAGAGAGGTGTTCAGGAATCCTTACAGCAATGCCCTTTGGTATCACCTCACCTAAAATAATGACCGCAAGAAGACTGGTGAAGACAACCGTCCACGCCCAGAATGTGGCATTAGGGGTATCGGACCCCAGTATCTCCTGAGACAGACTGAAGGAGATGCTGTAGAATGCAAGGTTAACGGCGGTGTTGCCCAGGAGGATGGTTATGAGAAGCCTTTTGGGTGAGCCCACCAGGCCGGCTAATATCCTGTCAGTGCGGCCATTCCTCTCCTTAAGCCTCTTTACGTCCTCTTTGCCAAGAGAAAAGAGGGCCGTCTCTGAGGAGGAAAACAGGGCGGAAAGAAACAAAAGGGTGCCCATAAGGCAGAACAAGCCCAACCATTCTGCGTTGAGAAATCTACTACCTTCTTCCACCTTATCGCCCCCCCACACGCCTGCTGGGGACCTTCTGCCTAACAGGTCCGCATTCCTCCCTAAAAGCAGGGAGGCAAGTACATAAGGGGTCTAGGAACAGCATCTCGGTCTAAATATATTATAATTGCCTTGAATATTCAATAGGGTTGTACATAATATTAGTCGACAAAAGGAAGGTTGTGCGTATACATAATACGTAACTTACGTATTAAAATCCTCTCTGGCGCAGTCTGCGCCTTCCGAGATGTGGCCCTTGAAACAAGTTAGCGCAAGCTGATGGGGGATTCTATGTGGGGGTGGGGAAGCTTACGGAGCCAGCAGGCATTTCAATGGAAACGTAAGAGAAAATGCTTAGAGGGCCAATAAATGAAGTCCAACAAAAGTCCTGATAAACCCGCCGCTCAGACATCAGGAACCGTTGACATTTTCCGTGCCCAAGAGACGCTTGGCAGCTTTTTATCCCTGTTCAGTCCTCCAAAGGTGTTACAGGTTCAAGACCTGCCTCAACTCCTCTTTGGCATCGTGGATGAGGTCTCCCGCGTTACCGGCGCCCAGCGGGGCACCCTATACCTGGTTGACCATAAAGAAGGACTCCTCACCAGCTACATAGCCCAGGGGCTGGCAACGGAAGAAATCACATTGCCCATAGGGTCGGGGGCCGCAGGCCATGTGGCCAGGACGGGCGAGCTCCATAACTGCCCGGACGCATACCAGTGTCCCTTTTTTGATCAAGGCTCAGACGCCCGAACCGGCTTCAGGACACGTTCCATGCTCTCTGCACCCATTAGAAACCAGGAAGACCTGATAATAGGGGTAATTCAGCTCGTCAATAAGCAACCGTCCTTTACGGCTGATGACCAGTCATTCGTAAAAACGTTTGCATCATACGTTGCCGTCTCCATAGAGAACGCCCAGCTATACAAGGAGCGGGAAAAGACCTTTAAGAGTGCAATAAAGATGATCACCAGCGCCATCGATAAAAGGGATCCTGCTACCGCGGGGCACTCCACCCGCGTAAGCAGGTTGTGTTCGGTGCTGGCCCAGGAGCTGGGGCTTTCAGACACCGGGCGGACCGTCATCGAATATGCCGCTCTGCTTCATGACATTGGAAAGATCGGCGTACCCGATGCCGTGCTTCTCAAGCCCGGCAAGCTTGATGACGATGAATATACCGTAATTAAGCAACATGCAGTTCATACCAAAGAAATACTGCACAAGATGCATTGGCCTAGAGAATGGATGGATATCCCCGTAATCGCCGCCATGCACCACGAAAGGCTTGATGGCAGTGGCTATCCCAAAAAACACAAAGCAGCAGAGATGCCCCTCATAGCGAGGATCCTTGCGCTAGTAGACACGTATGACGCACTCGTAGCAATAGACAGACCCTACCGAAGGGCCTTATCTCATGGCAAGGTAATAGAGTATCTGGGCCAGGAAGTTGAAAAAGGCTTATATGATACTGACGCATACCAAGCCCTAAAAGGCCTGGACTTGTCGCATCTCAAGTCCATTTACGGAGAGAGAATCCTCGCAGAATAACGTTTTAGTCTACTCAGGCAACAGACGTTGTGGGGGCGTCCACTATCTCTCCTCCGATATTATTTCCCATGGGTGTGTCAGACACCCTGACGACGGAGGCCATACCCGTACTCTCTCCTACCGGCTGCCGGTACCGCCCTGCGACGAGAACTGTCGCTTTCCCAACGCCGTTACACCCGGCACAGAGGCCCGGAAAGAATGTCCTAAAGGATTTGACAGCAATCTGGTAATCTGATAAACTATGGCGAAGATTTATCTTATGGCTATCTTCTTTATACTGAAACACAAAAATGGCCCTATCAAGAATTGCAGAAGAGATAAAAGCCTCTGGTACCATTAAGATAAATGCCAAGATAAGGGATATGGCGCAGGAGGGTATCAGCGTCATCGGTTTTGGCATGGGAGAGCCTGACTTTGATACCCCCAAAAACATTACGGCCGCAGCCGTAAGGGCCATAGAGGATGGCTTTACCAGATACACACCAACCCCTGGGATTCCAGAGCTCAGAGAGGCCATCTGCGAGAAGCTGTGGCGAGACAACGGCCTCCAATACGCACCCACACAGGTGGCGGTATCCATCGGTGCGAAGCAGGCCATCCACAACCTTCTATTGGTACTGTCTGACGGTGGGGACGAGGTAATAATTCCCAGCCCATACTGGGTAAGTTACCCGGAGCAGGTAAAGATGGCCGGCGCCACACCCGTCTTCATCCACACCAGCGACGAGACAGAATTCAAGATTACGCCAGAATCCCTGAAAAAGGCAATCACACCCAGGACCAAGGTGTTTATCATAAACAGCCCCGGCAACCCCACTGGAGTGGTGTACACAGAGAAAGAGCTGAGGGCGTTGGCTGGCATTGCCGTGGAGAAGGGGATATATGTTATCTCTGACGAGATATACGAGAAGATAATATATGATGGAATAAAGCACGTGAGCCCCGCCTCCTTTGGAGACGAGTTTATGAAGAAGGTAATAACAGTAAACGGGTTTTCAAAGGCCTACGCCATGACAGGCTGGCGTCTGGGTTATGCAGCAGGCCCGGAAAAGATTATAAAAGCAGCCATAAGACTTCAAGACCATACCACCAGCTGTGCCAACTCTATTGCCCAGAGGGCCGCTGTGGAGGCCCTTCGCGGCGATCAAACGCCTGTAAGACTCATGGTAGAAGAATTTGATAAGAGGCGGAGGTATATGGTGGAGCGGCTGGAGAAATTGGAGGGCATCTCCTGCACCATGCCGGCAGGGGCATTTTACGTCTTCCCTAATGTCTCCGGTCTCTATCAAAGAGCCGTAGCAGGCACAGACGTAAGCAACTCAACAGAGTTAGTGGAAATACTTATAAACAAGGCCAAGGTGGCCTTCGTGCCCGGAGTCTGTTTTGGTGCCGATGACTACATCAGAATATCCTTTGCCACGGATATGGCGCAAATCGAAGAGGGTATGGACAGACTGGAAGCCCTCCTAACCTCCCGGGAAGGGATGCTGTGAAAAAAGAGTACCAGGGTAAAGTATTTGGAGGAGGTCTGGGGTGGTTTGCAGCCGGGCCCGTGGGCTCTGCGCTGGGGGCAGTTCTCGGACACGTATATGACTCCGTGGAATTGAAGACCAAAAGAAACCCCTACCGCGTGTTGGGGCTTGAGAGGTCCGCTCTAAAGGAAGAGGTAAAGAGGCGCTACCTGGAGCTCTCCGTCAAGTACCATCCTGATAAGGTATCACACATGGGGAAAGAGCTCATAGACGTTGCGCACCGAAAGTTTATAGAGATAAGTAAGGCGTACGAAGAAATACGAAAGGAAAGGGGATTCTAAGAGTCTTCAAAACGGTTCTCCCGTTTTTTGCACGATTTTCTATCAGACTATAGACCTGACAAGACATCCTTAACAATCGAGGCACCAAAATGTGGGCGTGTCCGTGTGGTTCACAAAATGACGAAGACGCTCTTGCCTGCATAAGCTGCGGAAGAGAGCGAGATATCCAGGAATCGGCACAGGAGGAATATCCTTCCTCACTCAAGGAAATAGAGGAGGCACAGAGGGAACTGGAAGAAACCACGCACCATATAGAGAAGGAACCGATCCCAGCACCAACTCCTGTAGAGAAGGAGCCAATTTCAACACCAACTCCTTTCCATAAAGAGGCGGAAAAAATGGAGGAGCTGCGCCTGGACACGGAAACGAAAGGGTCTGAGCAATCTGTTTACGAGGAGATGGAAGACCTTGGCAAAGAGCTTGG
>JAUXLO010000069.1 GCA_030623665.1 Planctomycetota bacterium | reverse complement strand
GGGACATCAGGGACAAAGTAGAACCCAGTCACATCTACTATGTGTGCGATGCCATGACGGGTCAGGATGCAGTTAACAGCGCGAAGGAGTTTAATTCCAATCTGGAGTTCGACGGCGCCATCCTGACAAAGCTCGACGGCGACACACGAGGGGGCGCAGCGCTGTCCATTAAGGCCGTCACCGGAAAGCCCGTAAAGTTTGTAGGCGTAGGAGAGAAGCTGGACAAGCTGGAAGAATTCCACCCGGACCGTATGGCGTCTCGAATCCTGGGCATGGGCGACGTGGTGACCCTGGTGGAGAAGGCCAAGGCGGTAACGGACGAGGAACAGGCGAAGTCCTTTGCCAGAAAGATAAAGGACGACACCCTCACACTTGATGACTTTATGGACCAGCTTCAGCAGCTGAAGAAGATGGGGCCACTCCAGGACCTCTTGGGCATGATACCCGGAATGGGCAATAAGCTGGAGGGACTGGACGTAGATGACCGGCAGATGAACAGGATAGAGGCAATAATGCAGTCCATGACCAAAGAGGAAAGGCAAAAACCGGACGTTATCGGTGGGAGCCGCAGGACGAGGATAGCCAAGGGCAGTGGAACCACGACTCAGGATGTAAACCAACTCCTGAAGCAGTTCAAGTTCGTGAAAAAGATGTTAAAACAGGTAAGCGCTGGTGGCCCTATGGGTATGCCCAAGATGGGCCTCCCGATGGGCCTTGGAAGAGGCAGGAAGGGATAATTGACCTATATCGAACCTATAGGAGGAAAGAAGTGGTAAGAATAAGAATGAAGAGGATGGGTCGCAGGAACAGGCCTTTCTACAGGATAGGCATCTTTGACGCCCACGAGGAGAGGGACGGAGAGGCCATTGAGGAAGTCGGACACTATGACCCGTTAGAGAAGGATGACGCCAAGAGGGAAATACTCAAGAAGGACAGGATTGAGTACTGGCTGAGTGTAGGAGCGCAGCCTACGGAGAAGGTTGCCGTTATCTTAAAGAGACACGGCATATCCGTCAGGCGTTGAGGCCATATATCCTAGGACTAACCCGCTGGTTCTAATATGCGCATCGATATATTGACCCTGTTTCCGGAGATGTTTCAGGCCGTGCTGGGGCAGAGTATGCTAAAGCTTGCACGGGAAAAGGAGCTGGTGAGTTATCATCTCTGGAATATAAGGGACTACACCCTGGACAAACACAAGAAGGTAGACGACAGGCCATATGGGGGAGGCCCCGGTATGGTGATGACGCCCGAGCCGGTGTTCAGGGCTATTGAGGAGGTGGAAAGAGACGATAGTGAACCCGCCAGAAAGGTGTTACTGACGCCGCAGGGAGAAAGATTCACCCAGTCCACCGCAGAGGCACTCTCCAGGGAGAAACGGCTCATGTTGGTCTGCGGCCACTATGAGGGCTTCGACGAGAGGATAAGGCAGGGGTTCGATTTCCTTGAGATATCTATTGGTGATTATGTATTGAGTGGCGGAGAGACCCCGGCAATGGTAGTGATTGATGCCGTTGTGAGACTGGTACCAGGGGTATTGGGGGATGAGGACTCACCTGAGGTTGAATCCTTTAAGAACGGCCTCCTGGAGTATCCCCAGTACACCAAGCCCAGAGAGTTCAGGGGCCTGAAGGTGCCGGATGTACTCATTTCCGGACATCATGAGAGGATACAGCAGTGGCGCGAGGATCAGGCCCAGGAACGCACCCGCATAAAGAGACCCGATTTACTTAAAAGACCCGGCCCAAAAACAGTTTCCCGATAACCAACCAAAGGGTCCTGCTACATCTATAGGTAGATAAAATAGGTTTCTACCTCGACAGACAGCCCGTCAGCAGTAAAGATTATATGTGCCGTACCCGGGAAGTGGCTGATCGCGTTTGCGGTAAAAATGGCCTTCCCTTCCTCATCGGTCAACGAACTCTCCGGTGTTACCAGGACACGAGGTGGTGTGTCGCTTCTGGCACGGACCAGTACATTAGGAACCGGATTCCCGGCGCCATCCAGCACTGTAACCCAGATGGTCTGAACCTCCCCGGTCCCTGCAGTAATCTCATGAGGAATCGCCTCGATGAAGGCTGGACCGCTTACATCTTTAGGGATCTCGTACCCGGCGCAAGACACCAAGAGGATGGCCCAAAAGAGAATAACCGTTAATTGGACAAAACGACGTGTCTTCATGGCATTTGTAACGTCTAATATAATTTCCATCTGGTCCAAAGGGTGCCTGAATTAATCATAACTCTCCGACTTTATTTTACCCCGTTTTGTACCTGAACTGAATTACTTCTCCCTCAACAGCGGCACGAAGAGCACGGGGATTATCGTCTCCTCCCGTATTCCCCCGTCCTCTTTCTTTGTTATAAGTACCAGCTCCTGGCCCCAAAAGCGTGTGCCAACGGGAATGACCATCCGGCCCCCCGGCCTTAACTGTTCAATAAGGGGTTCAGGGATGTGCGGTGCTGCGGCGGTAACGATAATGGCGTCGAAGGGGGCATCGTCGGGGAGTCCGTCATAGCCGTCACCGATGTGTACGTCAACATTCGTGTAACCCACGGCCTTGAGTCTTTCTTTGGCCTGCAGTCCCAGCTCCTCCTTTATCTCTATAGAGTAGACCTTTTTTGCAATCTCGGCGAGGACGGCCGCCTGATAACCGGAGCCTGTACCCACCTCTAACACGGTGTCATTTTCATTCAGCTCCAGCAGTTCGGTCATTAAGGCGACTATGTAAGGCTGAGAGATGGTCTGCCCGGAGCCTATGGGCAGGGGTCTGTCTTCATAGCTGTGTATCCTCCGGCGTTCGGGAACAAACAGGTGCCTGGGCACGGCCAGCATCGCCTCTATCACGCACGGGTCCTTAACACCCCTTGCCTTGATTTGGAACTCCACCATCCGGGCCCGTTCCCGTGCATATACCTCTTCGTTGTAGCCGCTCAGGTCCTCCCTGAGCCCGCAGGCCGTCTCTGTTTCCAGGCAGGCAAGCAATAACAGGAGTACCAACAGGGTAGGCAGTATCTTGAATCCGTTTCGCATTGTATCCATGCGTCTTTCCGTGGATTCTGCAGACGTTCCTTCTACAAGATTTTTGTGAGGAAGTTGCAATTAAGAAGTCATTTTGGCGCGAGGCAGTAAGGCATCAGAAGCATTTTCCCCAGACGTCACGGCCTTACTATTAGTGGAACTTCTCCCATTTCGAGTGCCTCACCGACTACGGCAGCGTCTTTAACGCCCTTTTCTTTAAGTTTTCTCAGGAACGGGGCCGCTTTGCTCCCGGCGAGGGCTACCAGCAGGCCACCCGAGGTCTGGGCATCAAAGAGCACCTCAAAGAGGTCCTCCGAGACGTCTCCTTCTACCCTGACGCTACTTGAAAGGAATCCCTTGTTAAGCACTGATGCACCCGGCATCAGTCCCATCTTTGCATGTCGGAGTGTGCCCTGCAGCAAGGGTATCTTCCGGGCCGAAAAGGATAGTGTCGCCTTGCTCGCTATGGCCATCTCATAGGCATGGCCCAGGAAACCAAACCCCGTAATGTCGGTGCAGGCGTTCACGCCCATCTCGACCATCACCTCAGAGGCGGCCCTGTTAAGGGTCTTCATCACCCCAACCATCGCAGCCACCTCTTCAGCTCCGGCCTCACCGGCCTTCAGGGCCGAGATGATGAGTCCGCCTCCCAGAGGTTTTGTTAGCACAATCGCGTCGCCCGGCCTCACGCCCGAGTTCTTGATTACCCTTTCAGGGTGAACAAGGCCCGTAACAGAAAGGCCGTACTTTATCTCCGAATCCTGCAGGGTGTGGCCCCCGACGATTGCCGCGCCCGCCTCATGTACCTTATCAGCCCCACCCTTCAGTATCTCTGCAACGGTGGAAGAGTCAACCTCCCTCGTGGGGAAGGTGAGTATGTTCATGGCCGTAAGGGGTTTTCCCCCCATTGCGTATACGTCACTGAGGGCATTGGCGGCGGCTATCTGCCCGTAGTCATAGGGGTCATCCACTATGGGCGTGAAGAAATCAAGGGTCTGAACCAGAGCCAACCGGTCGTCCAGCTGAAAGACCCCCGCATCGTCAAAGGTCTTCGGCCCTACAAGCAGGCCGACGTCCGGGAAATCCGGCAACCCGGCCAGCACACCCTCCATGCATTCCATGGGTATCTTGCCCGCTCAACCCCCACAGGCCGCGTAATCCGTCAGGCGCTTTTTCTCTGCCATAAAGACTCCTTTCCTATAGATGTTTTCCGAAATCCACCACCTCAGGTCCGACCAACCGCTCAAAATCACTGTACTTCATCTTGATGGTCTCAACATGGCTGCCTGCCTGGAATACTATCTCCTCGTCCTCGGCAAGGGACTTGTCTACGTACATCCCCATGTTGTACAGATTCCCAAACGGCGGCATCGCCCCGACGTCGCAGTCCGGAAACAGGCTCTTGAATTCCCCTTCCGTCGCGAGTCTCGCTTCCGCGTCGTTTAGCAGCGTCCGCACCTTGTCAACGTCTACTTTGTGGTCAGCGGGCAGCACAGTCATAACGTACTTGTCCTTGGTCCTCATTATCACCACCTTGACAAGGTCCTTGCCCGGGACGTGCACGCTTGCCGCCACTTCCTGAGCCGTATACACCTCCTGATGTGTAGCCACCTTATACGACACCTTGTTCTCGTCCAGGTATTCCTTCAACTTCCGTGCGATAGTCATCCTTCCCTCACCCCCTTCCAATCACTTAATCGAACCGAATATCTTTTACTTCGAGTTCTACGGCCTCGTCTCTCCAACTAGAGACCTTAGGCGTAAAGGCAACAGATAGCGGTCCCGGATGCCCCTCTACATGCGCCATCATCTCACCCATATAGAAGGCTATTGCCCTGAAGGAGACGTCTCCCTGGCGCAGGTAAAGGCTTAAATGTCGTCCAGACTGGCCCCCTACCCTGCACGGTTGGCCGGCAACCCTTAGCCCGCCCGCAACAAAAATGGGTTCGGGGTTGCCCTCCCCGTACGGCATAAGATGCTCCAGTTCTCGCACCTGTGGGATAGTGATATCTTTAAATGCCAGCTCACCGTCCGTGTAAAGTGTGGGCTGAAGGTGCTCTTTCTTAATGCTGGCAGAGGCAAACTGGTTTATCAAGCGCCTAAAGTCCTGTACGTCCTCCTTCTTTATTTTAAGTCCGGCGGCCTGTGAATGTCCACCAAAAGATATAAGTTTACTTCGAGAGGCCTCCAGCGCCGCCGGCAGGTGGAACCCCGGTACAGAACGGGCGGAACCATGTCCCTCACCGTCACGTATGGCTATCATAATTGCCGGTTTGTGGAATTCCTCTACCAGCCGGGATGCAACGATCCCGACTATCCCCGGGTGCCAGGACTCACTGTCCAGAACGATAACCCAGGTTGAATCAAGGTCCACCTCCTTCTTGATTTTCTCTTTGGTAGAGTCCAACATCTCAGTCTGAATCTTTTGCCTTTCGCGGTTATAATTTTCCAGTTGTTGGGCAAGTTTCCTTGCCTTATCCAAGTGCTGTGTGGTTAGCAGTTCCAGGCTGAAGGTTGCAGTCCAGAGTCTTCCTGCTGCGTTCAGTCTGGGGCCCAATCTAAACCCTACATGTCTGGGATTAATGGTAGAGTTGGCCAGGTTGGAGACCTCTTTAAGTGCCAGGATTCCCGGGTGAACGGACCTGTTCAGAGATTCCAGGCCGTGCTTGGCCAGGATGCGGTTTTCTCCTAGCAGGGGTACGGAGTCTGCAATGGTACCAAGGGCCGCTAACCCTATGGCATCCAGCAGAAACGACCTGAACTGTGGTGTTACCTTCCTCTGCATCGAGAAGGTCTCTGCCAGGGCCCAGCACAGCTTAAACGCCAGTCCTGCCCCTGAAAACTCCCGAAACGTATAGCCGGAGCCAGGCAGCTTCGGGTTTATTATCGCCAGGGCCTCGGGGAGTTTGTTTCCGGGTTCATGGTGATCGGTAATTATAAGGTCTATGCCCTTAGCCTTGAGTATATCGGCCTCCACTACGGATGTGATACCACAATCCACGGTAACTATTACATTGACACCATCCAGCGCCAACCTCTCTATGGCCTCCCGGTTGAGCCCGTACCCTTCGTCTACCCTCTGAGGTATGTACCAGGTCACGTTTGCCTTGAGGAGATCAAAAAACTGCAGGAGGAGCGCAGTGCCCGTTATGCCATCCACGTCGTAGTCGCCGTATACGGCTATCCTCTCACCCGCCCTTACGGCCTGCGCCAGCCGTCTGGCGGCCTTTTCCATTTCTTGGTCATCGAGGGGGTTTGAAAGGTGTGTCATCTTTGGTTGAAGAAAGGCATGGGCAGAATCGGGGTCATTTATCCCCCGGTTAATCAACAGTCGTGCAAGTAGTGGTGAGATACGCAGGCTGGAGACAAGACGGGCCTGGAGTTCCTTGTCGGGAGGCGGGTACGTCCATTTTTTTTCCATCTTACCTCCGCCTTATAGAAGAACAAAAGGCCTTTTACAGTGCCATACCCACGGGAGGGTTAATCGCCTCTCTAATCATGTCTAGAAGTGTGTCTCGTGCGATTGGCTCCGGGTTGTGTGGGTCAATAATTATTATAGGCGACTTACAGCCCATAGATATCAGGCGTGTCTTTGTGGATGCAATGATTTTTTCTGAAATGTCAGGTCGTTTGTTTATGATAAACAGGTCTATCTTCTCAAGCACCTCGGTTGCCGAGCGTTTTATCTTTTTTAAATCGTGAGGGACAACCATGATTGCCAGGTCTGCATCGCTGACGGCAAGGAACCTGTTACCCTCAATCAACACGTTGGCCGCGTCGTCAAAGAGGTTAAGTGATTTGCGTATACTCTCTTTAGCGCACTGCGAATGGGTCTGAAGCCACACCACCTTCAGAGCGCCGGCCTTAAGATATCTGGCGGTATCCTTGCCCGACTGTGCAAGAATAACGGGGTCGGTAATTATCCTGTACAAGGAGTTCCCCGAGGGTAAACAACCGTCGCAGGAGTTGCCTTTATGCCTGGGACATGACCCTTCATGCCGGACGGTAATCTTTAGTGCACAGATATTCTTGAACGTCCTTATAATAAAGGTCCCTATAGTGGTTTTACCGGTTTCACTACTGGTGCCTGCTACGGAAATAATCTTCATCTACGACCCCTTTGAAGCGCCTGATATCTCAGGCGACTTTTTGGCCTTCTGCGCGCCGTTACCCTCGATTAATGCGTCGTACTCGTGTCTAAAATGCCTTATCGTGGCCAGGACAGGGTTTGGGCCGGTCTGTCCCAGACCACAAAGGGATGTCTCCCTTATCCTGCTAGCGAGTTCGTGTAGTAGTTCTACGTCCCCATGTTTCCCCTGACCATTGCATATACGGGTAAGGATTTCCAGCATCCTCCTGGTGCCTATCCTGCAAGGGACGCATTTTCCACAAGATTCGTCCTGTATGAAATTTATGAAATATTTGGCCATCCCTGGCATGGACGTCTTCTCGTCCATCACAACGAGCCCCCCGGAGCCCATAATAGCCCCCACCTCCTGAAGGGACTCATAATCAATCGGTGTGTCCAGATGCTCCATGGGCACGCAGCCGCCCGACGGGCCGCCAATCTGCGCGGCCTTAAAATCCCTCTTGCGGGCAATGCCACCCCCTATGTCAAAGATTATCTCCCTTAATGTGATGCCCATGGGAACCTCTACCAGCCCAGTGTTCCTGACGTTGCCCGCCAGGGCGAATATCTTTGTACCTTTGCTGCCCTTAGTCCCGATGTTGCTATACCACTTTGCCCCCTTCTCAATTATTGTGGGGATGTTGGCCAGCGTCTCCACATTATTTATACAGGTGGGCCTTCCCCACAGCCCGGAGGTTGCCGGGTAAGGCGGGCGTGTGCGAGGCATCCCCCTTTTGCCCTCTATAGAGGCTATCAGTGCCGTTTCCTCCCCACAGACAAAGGCCCCCGCACCCATCTTTATCTTCAAATCAACGCTCAGGTCAGAGCCCAGTATATTTTCCCCCAGTAGGCCCAGCTCCCTGGCCTGTTGTATAGCCACCTCCACATTCTTGACAGCAAGCGGGTACTCGGCGCGTATATAGAAAAAGCCCTCCTGCGCACCCATGGCGTAGGCCGCTATCAGCATACCTTCGATTACTAAGTGAGGGTTTCCTTCCAGTACAGCCCTGTCCATAAAGGCCCCTGGGTCTCCCTCATCCCCATTGCATATCACATACTTTCTATCCCCAGGTGCATTCCTAACAAATCCCCATTTCTTTCCTGTACTAAACCCGGCACCCCCTCTGCCCCTGAGACTCGAATCCGTTATCTCCTTGACCACCTCCTCCGGGGTCATCTGTGTCAGCACTTTTCCCAGAGAGGCGTATCCGCCAACAGCAATGTAATCTATAATCTTCAGAGGGTCTATAATGCCATTATGCTTCAACACTATGCGGTGCTGCTTCTTGTAGAAGGGTATGTCTTGTTCGTATACGACCTTCTGGTTCGTGTTGGGGTCGGTGTAGAGGAGGTTCTGTATTACCCCGCCATTCAGAACTGTCTCTTCCAGTATCTTGGTGGCGTCTTGCTCTTTTACCTTTTGGTAGAAGATGTTCGTGGGCCAGATCGTAACCAGTGGTCCCCGCTCACAGAGGCCCGGACACCCCGTCTTTTTCAGCCTTACCTTGTCGTGAAGCTGGCGTTTTTCTAACAGCTGTTCAAAGGCCTCGAAGAGGGCTTCGCCGCCAAACGTCTCGCAGCCTGTTCCACCACAGACCGCTACCGTGGGCCTTTTGTCGGCCTCATGTTCCCTCTTAAGCCTTTTCCTCAGTACCAGTAGCGCCTCTACGG
>JAUXLO010000023.1 GCA_030623665.1 Planctomycetota bacterium | reverse complement strand
GACGAAAACTACGAGGGTTGGGGGCAGGAGGACAGTGACCTCAGGGAGAGGCTAAAGAGGTCTGGCCTGAAACCAAAGTCCATTCTAACCCAGGCCATAGTCTTTCACCTCTACCACAAGCCACACTCAACCAAGGCCAAGAGGCCAAACCTCTCGTACTCCAGACGCAGGAATATCCCGATTCGCTGTATAAACGGCATCGAGAGACTACCTCAGGCCACAACCTAGCCGCAGTAGTTGTGGTACTCGCACCACTCGCAGTGGGGGCCTTTTCTCTCCGTAAAGGTCTTTCCCTCTTGCGCCCTGAAGAAGGACTCCAGTTTATCCCCAAAATCCTTCATGCTCCCTGGCGACGTGTCTACGGTAACGGCCTCCCCTGAGGCAATAAAGAATAGTACGGCCACATGCGGTTTCCGCCCGTAAATGGCCTCAACCGCTGAGCTGTACAGCCGCATCTGAAACTCGTAGCCCTTCGTCTCCCTCGACTCAATGGAGGAAGACTTATAATCCACCAGATGCCAGGCTGAGCCGTCTGGAGAAAAGAGGAGGTCTATCTTCCCCCTGATGGGATTCCCCATGTGGCTGAAGACAAAGGGCAGCTCCCTCTCCACCCTCTTTGACCCCTCCACCTTGCAGCCTACAGGGCTGGAATAAAAATCGACCACCCACTGTGCAACCCTGTCAATTTGTCCCTGTGCAGGCTCACTAATTAACGCCTCGTCAAAGGACTGTAAAACTAGCTGCCTCAACTGCGGTTCTTTAAGAGAACCGGGCCGATACCTTTCGAGGACCGCATGGGCCACGTTGCCCAGGACGTCCCCCCCGATCTCATCGTACTCCCTCCAGTCAACAGGGGTCTCTTCCACCGTTTCAGCGTGTGTGGCAGGCAATCCCAGACCATATTTAAAATAGTACAACCTGGGGCACAAGAGAAAGGCCATAATCTCAGTGGCTGAATACACGTAATTTCCCTCACCTCTTCTCACGCTATCAGGAACGGCCTTTAGGGAGGAAAGGATGTTCTTCGCGGATTGTGGGGACCCCGGCGGGAGTCCAAGTTTCTCGCCGTTCAAGACCTTTTGTCTGTCCAGTGCCGGTAATTTTTTAAATGACTGGCGGGTCTTGCGCTGGATACCGTCGGTGATTACTCGAAGTTTGCAGCCGTGACCTCCAAACGTGATTGACTCCGGCATGTCCTCAGACTCAAGAGACAGGTCCAGGTTTTCTGCCAGGGCCTTCAACCATCCCCCCTTGTTGCGGGAGCCCACTGCCCCGCTGAGAAGGAGATGCTCCTCGGCACGGGTCAGGGCAACGTAGAAGACACGCTCCATCTCCTCCATGTCTTTCTGCCCCTGTTCCTCGTCTATCTGATAACAGCTGCGGGTCATCTCCGGATTTCTGGTGACGGGGTTAAACGTCCTAAATCCCAGGCCCGTCTTCTTTGAGAAAGTAAGGTCGCCTGTCCGGTTGCGTCTGTCCCTGCTCAGGTCAGCCAGGGCCACTACCGGAAACTCAAGTCCCTTTGCGGAATGGATGGTCATAAGTTTTAACACGTCGTTTCTCTCTACGTCTATGGGCGCCTCAGGCTCTCTCATCTCCATGACCCTAAGGTCCGAGATGGCCCGGAAGAATGCACCAAGCCCGGAAAAGCCCCTTTTCTCCAGGAAACCTCTGGTCAGTTCCACAATCTTTCTTATATTTGCATACTTTTGCCTGCCCGACGGGAGGGCCAATATCCTGGTGTCAAAACCGGTCTTGTCTATCACGGCATCCATAAAGGCGCTTATCGGAAGCCTTCCCTTAAGGTCCCGTAACAGCCCCAATTGCTCCGCAAACCTCAGGAGCCTGTCCCTATGATGTGGTTCTATCTCCGGTATCTCGTCTGCGTGACTGAGGGTGTAGAATATCTCCTTCCCGTCACCATTCTTATCCTTGCTGTAGTGTGCCAGCCAGAACAGACATTCATCACTCACACCCACAAACGGTGAACGTAAGACTGCGGCAAGCTTTATCTCCTCCAGGGGGTTGTCAATTACCTTCAGAAAATTTACCAGGTCTGTTATCTCCCTGGCGTTATATAGCCCCCTTCCCCTAACGATAAAGAATGGTATGTTCAACTCCGCCAGGGCCCGTTCATACAGCTTTATGTCCGCCGTGGTGCGGAGGAGGACGGCTATATCACCGTAGGATATGGGAGAACCCTCCCTGGGCCCGCCTAACCGGGTAATCCTGACCTCCTCGTTCTCAACTATATCCTGTATGCGTCTGGCAAGTGCAACGGCCTCCAGCCGTCGGGCCTCATCCATATTGGCCCCCTTGCTCAGAACCAGCTCGACGGATGGGTCTCTCTTTTCTCCGAAGCGTGAGGCAGCGATGAGTTTCGAGTATCCTACCGGGGCCTTGCCCCTGGGAATGCCCATAAAGACGTGATTTACAAAATCAATTATCTCCGGCCTGGTCCTGAAATTCTCGTCCATCCGTATAACGGCACCACTTTCCTCCGCAACCTCCTCCCGGTACTTGAGAAACACCTCCAGGTCGGCGTCTCTAAACCCGTAGATTGACTGCCGCGCGTCCCCCACCACAAACAGATTGCCAGGCGACCTGAGGAGGTCTACAAGGGTCTTTTGCAGTCTATTGGTGTCCTGAAACTCATCCACAAGGATGTATTTGAATTTCTCCCTGAGTTCCAGTCTTACGTGCGGGGCCGTCCGTAAGAGTTGGATCGCCTTCTCCGTGAGGTCGGAGAAGTCCAGTGCGCTTCGGGAGCGTTTCTCCTCTTCGTATTTTTCCGCCAATTCCAAAAGGAATTTCCTCAAGCCCAGTCCCACACTGGCGGCCTCCTTCTCGAAGAACAGCCTCCGCAGTCCCGGGAAAAAATCATCGCGCAGCTCCTTAAGGTCACCCTTTACGGCTCCTGAGACGCTAAGCCCTCCATGCTGCTTCAAAATCTCGTCAATGCTGTTTATATTGTCTACCGTCAGTTTCTCAGGTGCAGCGTGGGCAAGTTTGATAATCGGGGACAATGCAGAGGTAATCTTATCCAGCTTTTCTGACGTTTTTTTTGAAACCAACGTCAAGCCCATATGTCCCTTCAGCACGTCAAGGCATGTGGAAATCTTTTTCAGCGCGGTCTTTAACTCGTGGGGCCTGACGTCCGCCCGCGCTATATCAGGTATAGGGGTGCCTGTGCTTCGTATCTTGCCCATAATATTGACGGCGGCCTCCTCGAGACGTTGGCAGTGGAGTCCTTTGAGAAGGGTGTTGAAGTCTTGGGTGTTGGACGTCTCCCATTCCGAGAGAAGGGCCTCGGCCAGGTCACGCTGCAGGTACCGGGACTCGTATTCATCTAGAACAATAAATTCAGGGTCAACGTCTGCCTCGAGGGCGTGTTCTCGCAGGAGCCTGGCTGAGAAGCTGTCTATGGTGGAGAGGTAGGCGAATTCTATATCCTGCAACTCCTGCACCAGACCCCGTTGCTCAAACCGGTCCGCAATCCTCTGTTTCATCTCATTTGCGGCCTTTTCCGTAAAGGTGACGGTCAGGATGTCCTGGATAGGTATTTTTTTGTCGACCACAAGATGGACAAAACGCTCTACCAAGACACGGGTCTTTCCCGAACCCGCACCTGCGGTAACGCATATGTCGCGCCCGACAGTCTCTACACCCTGTCTCTGTGCATCGGTAAGAAGTGGGGTTGTTATTTTCATCTGCCTTTCTTTCCTGCGGACCATTTCTCAAACCTGCATACGTCCAGGAATTCACACCTGCCCTCTTCGCAACTCTGGACATCCCTGGGCGATACCTCCTTATCACCGGACAGGATGCCGCTGACATGCCTCCGTATGTGGGCCCTTGAGTGCTCGATGAACGCATCCATCTCCTTTTCTTCCATAAACAACGTCCCTTTTGCAGGGAGCGACGGGGCCAACTGCTTGACCCGTGATTCCAGTATCCCGCTTCTTTCCGGTGGTGGTTTCAGTGTATATAGCTGCGCCCCTATCGGTCTCATGTCGAGACACTCCCTGACCGCCATCAGGTATATGGGCAGTTGGAGGTCCACGCCTTCTTCATCAATCTCCTTGAACCTGCCCCGGGTAAGGCCACCGTCAGCGTATTTAATATATTTATAGTCGAGTACAAGTCCGACGCGTTCACCGTCCACCTCCGCCACGTCTATCCGGTCTATCCTCCCCTTTATCCTGATGGTCCCCAGGTCCTTATCGTGTACGTCTTGAATCTCAAGGGCAGGTTCAGCGTTGCCGCCAAAAGATTTCTCAAAATATTCGGGCCTCAAAGGGAGAAAGGTCTCGTAGTCCTTGTCCTTCTCCACAAGCGCCCTTAATGCCTGAAGCATCTCATCCTTAATCCGCAACTCTCTTAGTCCCATGCGGATCCCACGTGTCTTTACGGCAAAAACGTCTTTGAAGATATCTCTTATGTCTTTGTCCTTATGCTTTTCGTAATACCTCCTGAGGGTTTCGTGGATTATATCGCCCTGGAGCATCGGGCTTAGTCCCTCTTCTGCGAGCGACTTAAGGGCCTTGAGTCGCAGTATATGCCTTGAGAAGTGGAGGAAAGGACACTGGGCATAGTCCCTGAACTGTGTGGCCCTATATGATGGGAGTATTTCCTTTATTATCTTGCGGTGTGTCCCTATGTCTCCTGCATCGGGTGTACCCAGGGCCACCTTGAGGTCTTCGGCAAGTATCGGATCGTTCCTACTAAAATCGTTATAAGCGGTGCGCGCCAGGACATAACGGGCCTCCGCATCGCTGCCACTCCTGTAGGGCGTGTTCAGGTTGTAACAGACAAATCTCCGCATGTCCTTTCGTGTCATGACGCCCTCGGCTGCGGGAATGAACTCGGAAGGGGTTCTTTGCAGGAAAATACCTTCGTAACCCTCGGGGCTGAAGAGTCTCTTCACCTCCCTGAGGAAGAAAGACGGTATGTTGGGGTTGCCGCGGCTGTCCGTAGCAGGATAGGAAAGGACGAGCCTCCTTCTGGCCCTGGTGAGGGCGATGTAGAAGAGAAAGCGCTCCTCCTCAGCCGTGCTTCTCAGAAATTCTTTAAGCTCTATCCCCGTCAATTTTCTTAGCTGCCGCCTGTCTCTGTCCTTGAGAAATAGATTCTCGCGAGCCTGCCTGGGAAACTGCCTCTCCAGCAGCCCGCCCACAAATATGACCGGAAGCTCCCACTGCCGGGCCTCAAGGGCATCTATCACGTTGACCACATCGCGCCTCTTGTCGTTAAGCGCATACGATGAGGCTGATAAATAATAGAACAATTCCTCCACAAAGTTATGGAACGTAACGGGCTTTTCGCCCAGGATGCGCACCAGGGAGTCAAGGACGGACAAAAATGACTTCAGGGCCTGCGCCTCCCGTTTGACAAGCTCTCTGCACGACGGATCTGTTGTACCGGGCAGCATGATGCACTTGCCTACCAGCGTAAGGAACCACTGCCTGAAGGTGTGGGCCGGTCTCGGTGTTGATACCCCCTTCTCCAGTTCCGCCAGCTTCTCAAGGAATGCCCTCGCCCCGGGCCACGGCCCTTCCTGAGCCAGCCTCAGCCAGCTCTCACTGCCCGCCAGAAACCCTCTCTCCAGGGCCTTGCGCTCAAGTTGGTCAACCTCCTGTGCGGGTATGCCCCCACCGTTATCGGCAGATTTGATGTACGGGGATTTAAGGATCTCACGCACGTCCTCCCCGTCCCTCCAATGTGAGGTAAATATACGGGACAGTGTCATGATGGCACCAATTAACGGACTCTCCATGAGGGGCCTCTTGACGTACAGGCGCACCGGGATACCGTATTTCGGAAAAATGGTCTCGATAAGCTCGTAGTAGGGTTCTATGTCCCGAAAAATCAGCCCGATGTCGCTGAACTGGCAAAGACCTTCGGAGGTTATCTTATATATCCGGCGCGCCATCTGCTCTACCTCATCCTCTATATTTACCGCCTCTATCACCGCAAGGTCACCGTTTGTCTCTATGGCGGCGGGCGCCGCCTTGGCGAATAGATTCTTCTCCACGTGGGCAAGCGTCTTACCCGGCGGAAAACGTCGGGAACCGACAAGAATTTTCTCACTGAACCCCAACGGGCCCAGCTGCCCGTATACCTCCCTGCAGCCCTGAAATATGGGCGAATCAGGGGATTTCGGGTCAAAGACCAGGCTTATGTATACGCTGGGAATCCTCTGGATCAGGATTTTTAGTATCCTGAACTCAACGGGGGTAAAGCTGTGGAACCCGTCAACGATGAGCGTCTCTTTATCTCCATCCCCCATGGCGGATACGTCACCCTCAAGTCTTTTCAGGGCCGCGTTCAGGATGTCGTCTTCGTCGCAGAATCTTTCATCCTCAAGTGTTTGCTGAAAGCGGCCATAAACCTCGACCAGCGCCTTGTATTTTTCCTTTGAGGCAGGGTTGTTTGGTTCCTTGAACTTATCAAAAAGGACGTCAACCTTGGCCTTGAAGCCGGCGGGATAAAGGGAGTCCTCTTTCAGTTCCTTAATAAACCTCAGGAGGGCGTGACGAAGCCCCCGGTAGTCCCAGGAGTTTTTCGTCAGATAAGCCGGCGGGTCTTTTTCAAGGACGGCCCTCAGTATCGAGTCCTTTTCCAGTTCAGAAATGACCCTGCCCGGGAGTTCCCTGCCCAAGACCTCTCTGGCAAGTTGCGAGAACGTGAAGATGCTATTGTCAACGAAACCCCTGGCAGGGCCGTTTCGTATGACAACGTCCTTCAGGTGTTCCGCCTGACTGTGGGTGGGCAGTAAGAAAAGTACCTTCTCTGTGGTGGCTGTCTTGATGTAGCGGTAGAACCTCTCCAGCACAAAAGCGGTCTTACCGCTACCGGCACGGCCCAGGATAAGAAACTTTTCAGACATTGATTCAGAGGGTACTGCTAACAGGGGACATTTGTATAAATATGCACCAGAAAATCTCCCCAAAAAACTTCATACAAGAATTATTCCCCATTGCCAAAATATTGTCAAGCGAATATTACAATAGCTTGACTGTATGAGGGGATGTGGTACTATATCTTGTAAGTATATACGAGCTGACGACTTTCGGCAAATGGACGCGTCAACACCCGTGCATCAGACCCTCTGGATACTTACCGGGCCTACCGCGAGCGGCAAGTCGCAGGTTGCCCTGCGCGTGGCCCGCAGTATAGGCGCCGAGATAATCTCGGCAGACTCGATGCAGGTTTATTGCGGGATGGATATCGGCACCGCCAAGCCGTCACGCAAGGCGAGGGCCGAGGTGCCCCACCACCTGATAGACGTGGTGGAACCGTCCGAGTCCTACAGTGTGGGACGTTTCCTGCACGATGCGCTTGAGGCCGTCAGCGACGTAGAGCGCAGGGGCAAGAGGCATCTCATTGTGGGCGGTACGGGGCTTTACATAAAGGCCCTGAGGGAAGGTCTCTTCAGCGGGCCGGAGGCCGACTGGGCGCTGAGGGAGGAACTCATGGCGGTGGCGGAGGAGAGGGGCAGCGCATACCTCCACGGCGTGCTCAGGGAGGCGGACCCGGAGTCTGCAAAAAGGATACATGTGAAAGACCTGCGCCGCATAGTCCGCGCACTCGAGGTGTACAGGAAGACGGGCCGTGCAATATCCCTCCTCCAGCAGGAGTGGGGTTCAGACGGGGGTGATTCTGTCCTGATAATCTTACACCGCAGTAAGGAAGACCTGCACCGGAGGATTGAGGAGAGGGTGGACAAGATGTTTGAGCAGGGCCTGGTAGAAGAGGTGGAGAAACTGCTCAGCCGCCCGAAGGGTTCTTTGGGCAAACAGGCCAGAGAGGCCCTTGGATATAAGGAGGTCATCGAGTACCTCGACGGAAAGTTGAGTGCCGACGGGATGCGCGACAAGATAAAGCAAAACACGAGGAGGTTTGCCAAGAGGCAGATGACCTGGTTCAGGAGTTTTTCCCGCACCAACTGGGTGGCGATAAATGAGGGAGATGACATGGAATCGGTATCGAGACGTGTGCAAGAGATACTTGAGCGATAGTTTTATTGCCCTTGACAGCCCCTAAGTTCTCTGATAGAGTCTGCAAAATCTGCCAGGAGAGCCGTTTAAACCATGCTGCCACAGGACTTAAAATATACCTTGTCCCACGAATGGGTCAAGATAAGGGGCCGCACAGCCTACATCGGTCTGACGGAATTTGCCCTGGAGGGCCTGGGCCAGGTGCTCAACCTGGAATTGCCTATTAAAGACGATGAGCTCCTGGTGGGTGTAGCTCTGGGGGATGTGGAGACGACCAATGCCATACACGAGATAATGTCCCCCGTCGAAGGGTTAGTGGCAGAGACAAACAAGGCCATCCTCAGGAATCCAGCCTTAGTGAAGAAAGACCCTTATAAACGTGGATGGCTGCTAAAGATCAAGCTCTCAGATCCACCGCGTATTGATTCCCTCCTGGAGGCCGAGGAGTATCTTTCCCGGGTGCGGAAGAAGCTGAGGAAGTAACAGAAATCCAACCGCTTAAGAATAAGGCCTGCGTCTCATTATGGGCAGAATGTTCATCAATCAACTGAAAGTGGGTGGTAAGGTAGACGAGGTCTTCTTGCTCAAATCGAGGGAGGTGCGGTCATACGGCAACGGCAAGCTCTACATACAGGCCCAACTGGCCGACAAGACCGGTACTATAGTCGCCGTCATGTGGGACGTAGACTCCACCCAGATAGAGTCCTTCGGGACGGATGGTTTTCTGAGGGTCCAGGGCCAGATAAAGGAATATAAGAATAAGCTGCAGTTAGATATAAAGAGTTTTTCCCGAGAACTTATCCCTCCCAGTCTGGAAGAGCTGCTCCCGTCTTCGGAAAGAGACGTCGGAGAGCTAAGGAAGGAACTTGAGGAGATTGTAGACTCGGTTAAGGACCCGCACCTCTCCGAACTCCTGAGGTCATTTCTGGCTGACGAGGACATATCTCGCGGGCTCAGGTCATGTCCCGCATCGATCATGTACCATCATGCCTATCTCGGCGGTTTGCTGGACCATACCGTATGCGTAACCAAACTCGCCATGAAGGTTGCCGACCATTACCGCCCCCTCCTGGACAGGGACCTGCTTGTTACAGGCATGATACTCCACGATATCGGCAAGCTCCGGGAACTCTCCCACCAAGGCGGCTTTCAGTACACCGACCAGGGACGCTTGGTGGGGCACATAGTAACCGGAGTGCTGATGGTCGAAGAAAAGGCCGCCACGATAAAGGATTTTCCGGCCGAGCTGCTCGACCTGCTCAGGCACATCATTCTAAGCCACCATGGTGATGCCGACACCAACTCCCCCAGAACCCCCATGACGGCAGAGGCACTGGCAGTACATTATCTCGATAACCTCGACGCCAAGCTCCAGGGCTTTTCCAGAGTGGTGGCTGAAGACCGGGACCCGGACAGCCACTGGACAGGTTTCCACAAGATGTTCGGGACAATGCTTTACAAGGGCACAAAGAAACCCTGAATTGTCCGGCAGGAACGGCAAGGGATACATGCCGGGACCACACGTCAGCCAGGCCGGAAAATCTTGCCAGCGCCCGCAAGGATTATAATATCTTACACCATACTACCTTTTCTTGGCCCTGGCCGTCCTCTTCTTCGATGTCTTCTTCTTTGACGCCCTCTTGGAACGACCCTTTGGTATGGCCTTTGGACGGCAGAGCATGCTCCTTGAGTTGGACAGGCGCCCGCACGTCTCGCAAGAATACTTCAAGGTCACCAGCTTGGGCCGGCACACGTGTCTTGCGTCAAGGGCGACCTGGCCACAGTAGGTACATTTGGCCACCCTTGTGACCGGTACAGGCGTGCACAAATGCCCCTTATTTGTCGTAACAGCCCCGCAGGTCTCGCAGGAATATATCCCGGCAGCAGCGCTAGTCATTTTTGACCCTCCTTACATTAAATGGCTTGACACAAACCTGTATCTAATCTACTAAAAAGCTATCAGAAATTTATCACTAAATGCAGCCGTTCTCAAGACTATTATGCTGTGCTGATAATCTATTTCACGTGGGAGCTGCGGAGGCTGAGGCAGAAGTGAGTACACACGGCAAGATGATTTCCGTAATTATACCGGCCCTGAACGAAGAGGCGTCTATCGAGGCCACACTCAAGGCGGTCGATAAACAGAAGGAACTGGCAGGTCCTTTTGAGGTGATCGTAGTGGACGGCGGGAGCGGGGACCGCACGGTGGAGATAGCAGGCCGGTACGCCAGGGTAATACAGGATAAGAGCGGCAGGGCCGGTCAGATGAACACCGGCGCCAGACACGCCGCCGGGGAGATATTGCTGTTCCTCCACGCCGACACTGTCCTCCCGCAGGGCGTATCGTTACAGGAGAAGATACCGGAGGCCCTTGAAATACCGGGGGTGGTGGCGGGCTCGTTCAACCTCAGGTTCGACACCACGCATCCCTTTCTCAGTTTCCTCACCTTATTCACCCGCTTCAGCTGGTGGTGGGCCCGCTACGGCGACCAGGGTCTTTTTCTACGCAAAGAGGTCTTCGATGCCCTGGGCGGTTATAAAGAGATTCCAATAATGGAAGACGTGGACATTATAAGGAGGCTCAGGCAGCGCGGCCGTCTGCACATAATAAAAGACCCCGTGGTAACGTCCGCAAGGCGATACCTGAGCAAGGGCATCTACAGGCAGCACCTCTTAAACGTCTTTTTATTCATGGCCTATTTCTGCGGCGTATCGCCCGATAGGCTAAGGCAGTGGTACGACGACGCAAGATAGTTTTAAGCGGTTGGCAGTTTCAGGAAAAGATGCACGTTATCAAGAACTCTTGGAAACCATAAAGCCCACAGAATAGGCAGTATACCCGGTCCCCCTATAGAAGCTCACCAAAGCGTGCATAACACCCCGGAAGGTGTTTTAAGGGGCCTTTATGGCCCTTGATAAGCTCTGGCAGGAAGTTTGTAAGAAATAAAAGCGGGTGCTAGGTCTGAGGAGGAGGGTCGTTTCCTAGCACCCGCCAGGCCTACAATATTTAATAATATTGCAGACTATGCCACTAGTAAGAATATTAACACCGTCACCAGTAAATGCCACCGTATACATATAGTATTTCAAATACTAGATATGAATAGTGTGACTTCTGTAAGGGTATTGGTCAATAAGGGTTGGAATAATACTGTCCTTTGTGTCCGGGGGAGAGTAGCTTGTAAAGGTTGAGCAAGTAAGGCTTGAACTTCTACAAAGGAAAGGTAAGAGGCTCAGTCAATCCGCTCTTATGAGACTATCTGTTAACGCCCTCTACGAGAAGGTCTGCAAGAAGGAGGAACGTATGAAATAGGAGATTGGCTGGCCTTCCAGGACGAGATTCGCAACTATTGTGATACTGATGAAGTGCCTTATCAGGAGCTGCTTGAGACCTTATTTTGCGTTGTCATGGACACCTATTGAACACCAAAAAACTCTTCCTCGTCTCCAGTTGGGAAAACTAACGGCGCAAACTCCACCGTTTTGAATTCAAGAATCCACCACACGATTATCGGGGGTAAGTTAAATTTCTCAGCGAGAATCTCCACACAGGTTTTCTCAGACAGCTTCTTGTAACAGCCAAAAACGTATAAACGCATGACGTCTTCCTCAAACGGCGTAACGAAATCCGATTCGTAAGTTGCGTCATAGCGTTCTGTCTTGAATCTTATTAGCCTTGCCTTTTCATCTGCGGTTGGTTTCCTGTCCTCGATACTAACTATATCTCTATCCCCTATGCCGAAAGTCCCATCAGCTACTCTAAACACCGTCCATCCCTTGT
>JAUXLO010000180.1 GCA_030623665.1 Planctomycetota bacterium | reverse complement strand
TGTCGTGGTAATGGAAGAGAACGGGACGATGAGCAAGAATGCCGGGGAGTATGCCGGTATGGACAGGTATGAATGCAGAGAGGCACTGGTGGAGGAGTTACGCCAGAAGGGGCTTATCGCCAAGGTCGAGCCTTACACCCATTCCGTAGGACACTGCTACAGGTGCCATACCGTGGTCGAGCCCTATCTGTCTGACCAGTGGTTTGTAAAGATGAAGCCCCTGGCGGCCGCCGCCATAAAGGCCACCAAAGAGGGTTTGGTTGCATTCTACCCGGATAGATGGACAAAGGTATATCTGGACTGGCTGGAAAACGTTAGAGACTGGTGCATATCACGACAGATCTGGTGGGGTCACCGGATACCTGCATGGCACTGCAAAGATTGTGGAGAAATAAACGTTTCGAGAGATACGCCGGTTACATGCCTTAAATGTCAGGGCAAGAATCTGGTCCAGGAGCAAGACGTCTTGGACACATGGTTTAGTTCCGCCCTATGGCCGTTCTCTACCCTTGGTTGGCCGGAGGACACGGCAGAGATGAGAAACTACTATCCTACCAGCGTGCTGGTAACCGACAGGGGGATAATATACTTCTGGGTAGCCAGGATGGTAATGATGGGGCTTGAGATGTCCGGTTCAGTGCCGTTCCATAAGGTATACATCCACGGCACCATACTGGACGAGCTGGGCAGAAAGATGAGTAAATCATTGGGCAACGGCATAGACCCCCTGGACATGACGGAGCGCTACGGTGTTGATGCAGTGAGAATGTCCCTCATGCTCCTTACCACCGAGGGTCAGGATATAAAGCTCTCGGAGAGCAGGTTTGAAATGGGTCGAAACTTCACCAACAAGATATGGAACGCCACCAGGTTTATACTGATGAACCTTGAAGGCCAGTCACCCCCGGCCCTTTCTACCGTAAAAGACACCTTGAGTTTCGAAGACAAGTGGATACTAAGCCGGCTCAATTCAACTATCAACTCCGCAACCACTGAGCTTGAGAGATTCCGGCTCAACGATGCCCTGAGGGCATTCTACGACTTCTTCTGGCATGAGTTCTGTGATTGGTATTTAGAGATTATAAAGCCAAGGCTTTATGAACCTGGTAATCAAAAAGACAAGAAAATTGCAACGTCCGTACTTATCTATGTACTTCAAAATACCATTAAGCTTCTCCACCCCTTCGCACCCTTCCTCACCGAGGAGATATGGCAGACCTTACGCGACAACCTTGAGGGAAGCGGTCGGCTTGAAGATGCGCTAATAGTAGCTTCTTGGCCCAAACCCGAGGCCCAAGACTTTGATATAGAGAGGGTTATGGGGTTACTACAGGAAGTAGTACGTTCGGTGCGGAATATACGGCGAAATCTGGACATACCCGACAAACAACCCCTCTCAGCCCTCATTTCTTCACACACCCCGGATAATGTACGGATGCTGCAAGGACATTCAAGATTTCTGAAACAGATGGCTTGCTTGAAGGACTTAGAGATAGGACAAGACATGCCTAGGCCTCCATCCTCTGCCAGTGCCGTGGTAGGACAGCTTCAGGTATTCGTTCCACTGTCAGGTATAATAGATATAGGTGCCGAAAAAGAACGTCAGCACAAACAAATCGCTGAGTTGGAGTCGTACCACAAAAGGGTAATGCAAAAGCTGTCCAATAAGAGTTTTGTGGAGAAGGCACGTCCTGACGTCGTTGATAAGGAGCGAGTACGGGAGACTGAACTCTCTGAGCAGATAGGCACACTCAGGCAAGTACTGGCAGATTTGGAGAGATGAAAAGGTCTTTAATCTTCCTCTTTCTTACCGTTTCCATCACTTTCATCACAGTGTTGGCCTCTACACTAGTGGCGGAGCAAGGGGACAAGATATGTCCCAGGTGTAACAAGACATACCCTGCAGAGGCTAATTTCTGTGCTGTAGACGGCGCAGGCCTTGTTGAACAGGCAGTTATCCTTCAGTGCCCAAAATGCGGCAGGATGGGAAGACTAGCCGAAATGTTCTGTCCCCTGGACGGTGAGAAATTGGCACCGGCAGGGGAAAAGGTAAAGGCGCAGAGGGCCCGCGATGTTAAAGCGGCCGTAGAGCACTACGAAGAGGGAAACACACTAAGCGATCAACGGGACTATGACAAGGCGCTCAAAGAATATCTGGAGGCAGAAAGGCTGTATCCCGATTTTCCCGAGCTGCAACACAATATGGGATGGGTTTACGGTAAGCTGGGCGACCTGAAAAAGGCGGTGAAGCACCTGAGAAAATACATCGTACTGAATTACGACGCAGAGGACTACGTGGAGGTCCTATCATATATTACCATAATGGAAAAGACCCTGGCCGGCCAGAAGAAACACCAGGAGACCGAGGTGAGGCGTGACGAGGCGATGAAGAAGGCGCTGGCAGAGAATAGGGATAAATGGGATATGGTCCTTATACCTGCCGGCGAATTTATTATGGGGATAGAGAACCAGAGGGACGACTGTAGGCCCGCACATACCGTGTATCTGCCTGCCTTCTACATGGACCGGTACGAGGTAACAAACGCCCAGTACTACGAATTTCTGGAATATGTAACAAAGACCGGCGACCACAGCAAATGCCATACGGATGAGTCCCCGGGGAAGGACCACACCCCAAGGGAGTGGAAAGACTCATATTATAATAACCCTGAGTTTCCGGTGAGCAGGATAGATTGGTTCGATGTCTATGCCTATGCTGCCTGGGCGGGTAAGCGGCTTCCTACGGAGGCGGAGTGGGAGAAGACTGCCAGGGGGCCAAACGGCAACTGGTGGCCCTGGGGAAATGACTGGAACCCTGCGAGGTGCAACGTAGGCGGTGAACCCAAGCCCGTAGGTAGCTATGAATCCGGCAAGAGCCCCTATGAGTGCTATGACATGGCGGGGAGCGTGGCCGAGTGGGTGGCCGACTGGTATAGCCCCTTTTACTACCAGACCAGCCCGTCCGGCAGCCCAAAAGGGCCTGAGAAGGATTTAAGAAGAGTCGTTCGCGGCGGCTCACGCTTCGGCCGGGGTTTTCTTCTAAGGAGTACCAGCAGGAAATCAGAGCAACCGAGTGTGCACAACCAGGCCGTTGGCTTCCGCTGCGCCCGGGACCCTTAGTTGTCGTCTATGTTGTTCGCTGTTCCGAACTTATTAACGGGTTAACGGGAGCAATGGGAATTTTCATCTCAGAAGACCTCAAATCTTATACGGGAGAAAATGCATAGTGAGGTCTCTGTGTGAGGACGTTAAATCTGCATCACAAGTTCATAGCCCTGACAAAACACTCCTCCGCCTCCTCGTGACGGCCCAGCTTTTCGAGAACTACCCCCTTGTTCTGCCAGGCGCTTTTATCACCGGGGCTTATATCCAGCGCCTTGTCGTAACTCTCTATCGCCTCCTCATATCTGCCCAGTCCGGTCAGGGCGGCCCCCCTGTTGTTCCAGACAGCGGTAAACATCGGGTTTATATCCAGGGCCCTTTCGTAG
>JAUXLO010000092.1 GCA_030623665.1 Planctomycetota bacterium | reverse complement strand
GTCCGGGTGCGATGGTATATCCTGGAAAAGGCTGCCACCCAGGCTGACATTTAACAGTTGCTCGCCGTAACATATCCCCAAAACGGGCATATCCATCTTCAAGGCGCTTCTAACCAATCTAATGTCAAATTCCTCCTTCTCCGCAACCACCGGCACCGTGCTTGGAGGTGCGTCCTGTCCGTAGCGGGAGGGATTTAAATCTTTACTTCCACTGAGGATTAGGCCGTTCAGTATGCCTAAAAAACCGCCAATGGAGCCTTCTTCTGTTGAGGTAGGAAGAAGTACCGGCACGCCGCCATGAAGCTCCACGGCCGTGCAATAGTCTCTATCCAAGAAGTGGCGCGGGCGCGCACTCTCTTTTACCTCATAATTACAGTTTATACCTACTACGGGTTTCATTTCCTCCTGAGAACCTTTCCATCCATCGCACCGGTATGGATGCCCCTGTCTACGGTGATATGGCCATTCACTATTACATACTCTATACCCCTCGAATACTGATGTGGTTCTTGATACGTAGCCCTGTCCATGGTGCTCTTTGGGTCAAATATGGTAATATCCGCAAAGTAGCCCTCCCTGATCTCACCCCTGCCGTCCAGGTGAATCTTTCTCGCAGAAAGCCCGGTCATCTTGTGAACCGCCTCTTCCAGGGACAGTACCCCTCTATCCCTCGAATACCTGCCAAGCACCCTTGAAAATGTGCCATAGGTACGGGGGTGTGGTTTACCCTGTCCTAACAGGCCGTTTTGGCTCCGGAGGGAACTGTCGGAACCTATGCCGACAAAGTCCCACCCCAGGATCTCTTCCAGGTTCTCTTCGCACATACTGAAGGCTACTATCCATACGCGACCCCTCTGCTCGACCAGCAGGTCAAGCGCCAGGTCCAGAGGGGGCCTGTTCCGCTCCCTGCCCAGTTCGCCAAGGTTTTTTCCTGACAGTTCGGCTTTGTATTCGGGTGAAGCGGTGTGGACGTCCGAGATGACCATGGTCTCACCGTACCATTCGTCGTTACTTCTGTTTAGTATCTCCTCCGTAATTCTCTTACGCGTGGGCGGGTCGGTAAGCCTCTCCATCTGCTTTTCCATCCCTCCCACCTGCACCCAGTTGGGGAGGATTACGTTAAGGTCTGTTGCGGCCGCTACGTAAGGGTATCTATCACATGAGACGTCGAGTCCCTCCGCGATGGCCGAATCAAGAAGCCCCTTAACCGGCCCCAGCTTTGACCAATTCTCTTTGCCGGCGGTCTTGATGTGGGATATTTGAAGACTCACCTTGGCCCTGCGCGAGACCTCTATGGCCTCTTCCACTGCCTCAAGTAGTTTCTCCCCCTCACTCCGCATATGCGTGGTATACACGCCTCCAAGCCGGCTGACCTCCCGGCAGAGTTCGATAATTTCCTCGCTGCCGGCAAAGCACCCGGGTGGGTATATAAGACCGCTGGAGAGTCCAAAGGCACCGGCCTCCATCGCCCCGGTAAGCTCGTCTTTCATCCCTGAGAGTTCCCGGCCGGTGGGCGGTCTATTGTCATACCCTATGACAAAGTCCCTGATGCTTGAGTGGCCCGCGAGGAAGCCTCTGTTTATCGAGCTGGGCTGTGATTCCACCCTTGCGAAGAAGCCGTCGGCGTCCTGCCAGTCTATGGCCAGTCCGTACTTGCTGTAGCCCTCCTGCTTCCGCGTCAGTGTCTCCTTTGAGAGGGGGAACGGGGAAGAGCCGCAGTTTCCACATATCTCAGTGGTCACGCCGTCGAGGACCTTACTCTCGCTCCTGGGTTCGATGAGGCAGAGGAAGTCACTGTGGGAATGGACGTCTATAAACCCGGGGGCCACCATGAGCCCCGCGGCGTCTATTACGCTGGGATGGTCTTGTGTGTCTATGCTGCCTATGAGGGCTATCTTGTCGCCCCTTATGCCGAGGTCGGCTTTCCTGCCGGGGGCACCGGTGCCGTCTACAATAGTCCCGTTCTTGATAACTATGTCAAAGGTGTTTTCCACAACTCTTTAGATTATAGGTTTTATTGACCGGTGTTCAAGGGCGGGTTTATAGGGCAGCCTCTTACGCCTTACAAATGGCTGTATTTGAGGCTGGAGGTATGCTTTGGTGTGGTGCTATGCTGTCCGTCTATGAGCTGGTGAGGTGTTTGGTCTCAGTACTGTCGTCTCCGTCTGGAGGAGGGGATCTTCATAAGCTTTCTGTACTTGGTCACGGTGCGCCGTGCCACGTCCACGCCATTGGACTTGAGGGCGGTGACTATTTCTTCATCGCTCAGGGGATGTATCTTGTCCTCATCGTCTATTATCTCTTTCAGCCTCTGTCTGGTGGCCACCCATGATTCCATGTTGCCATCCCCGCTGCTGAAACCGCCCGTAAAGAAGAACTTCATCTCGAATATGCCTCTGGGCGTCTGCATGTACTTTTGCGCCAAGGCACGGCTTACGGTGGATACGTGAATGCTCAGACGGTCTGCCAGGTCCTGCATCTTTAGTGGCTTAAGACTGGAGACGCCCTCCTCAAAGAAATCTTTTTGCAACTCTACAAGGGTGGTTGCCACCCTGTAGAGCGTGGCCCTTCTCTGTTCTATGGCGTCCAACAACCACCTGGCCGATTCAATCTTCTTCTTTATATATTGTCTGGTCTGGGCGTCTGCGGTGCGCTGGCTGAGATACGTTCTGTAGGCAGCGTTGATGGAGAGGTTCGGCAGGGTGTAGTCCTCGTTAAGGGTAACCTCATACCGGCCGTCGATATACTCGACCCTGACGTCCGGCACCACGTATGCTATCGGTTCAGAGGAGAACAGCGCCCCCGGCTTTGGGTTCAGATTGCAGATGTGCTCAACAACCTTCTTTATGGTCTCCAGACTCCTGCCCGTCTTCTTGGCTATCTGGGGGTACTTCTTCGCCTCGATATCCTTGAGGTAGTGGAGAATCAACTCCCTGGCCAGTTCGTGCTCCTCGTATTTCTTGTCCAGCTGGAGCAAGAGACACTCCTCCAGACTCCTGGCCCCCACGCCCGGAGGTTCCATTGACTGCACCAGATGCAGGGCCTCTCTCGCATCTTCTATGGTAATGGGCCTGTCGAGACCCTTTATGACGTCCTCCAATGGTGAGGAAAGGTAGCCGTTATCGTCCAGGTTGTATACTATGTGTTCACAGGCCGCCCGTAATGATCCGGGCACATCCATAAGAGAGAGTTGTCCCAGGAGAAACTCGTGGAAAGATATGGGCTTGGCCGCGGTGTTTTCCAGCGCCTGCTGCTTCTTATCGCTTTCTTCCCGCCTCATGGCCGCGCTCCTTAGCCGGGTGCTCCCTTGCCACTCCTCGGGCAGTACTTCAACGCGCTCTTCCTCTACACTCTCCTCCTCGCCGTTGGTGGTATTATCCTCAGCCTCGGTATCCACAACTGCCACTTCCTCAAGTACAGGGTTTTCCTCCATCTCCGTCTGCACGTGTTCAAGCAGGGCTAAAAGGGGAAGCTGGAGTATCTCTATGGATTGGATTATCTGCGGCGCCAGCTTCATCTTCAATTGAAGCTGCACTCGTGGTACCATTTCTAACTTCATATCACGTTACTCGCTAAAAGGTCGTTCTTGCATCAATGGCATTTGCCAGCACAGCGCCGGACAGGTACTCAAGATAGCTTCCCTGAGGTATGCCCCTGGCCGGACGGGTAATTTTTATGTCCCGCCGGCCCAGTGCAGACAGCCTCTTTTGGATATACGAGGCGGTGGTATCTCCCTCTACGTTGAGATTGGTGGCCAGAATTACCTCCTTCACCGTACCGTTCTTGGTCCTTTCTATGAGCCTTTCTATGGTAAGGTCTTCAGGGTGTACGTTATCCAGCGGGGAGATATGCCCTAGCAACACGTGATAAACCCCCTTGTAGTGGCCGGTCCTTTCTATGCTAAAGAGGTCCTTGTGTTCCTCCACCACGCATATTACGGTGTTATCACGCTTGGGGTCTGCGCATATATGGCAGATTTCATCTACTGCGATACCGAAACACCTGAGACAATTCCTGCCGTTCTTTTTAAGCTCCTCTATAGCGCTTGAGAGCTCTCTGGCCTCTTGTGCGGGGAGCCTGAGTATATAATAAGCCAGTCTTTCAGCCGTTTTTCGCCCTATGCCAGGCATCTTTGCCAGCTCTTTTATTAGTTTCTCCATATGTTGCGGATAGGTGTTCAATATTGTCTGCCTCAAAAATCCTCTTGAATAAAACCCCTTTTCTATATCTTGTCAGACGTTGTGTCTATTTGTGCATGGGCTCAACCAGTGGCGTATCACCGTACGGGCTAAGTCTTGCCAAAAGGCAACCCCCCCGGGAGGCCGGGTATATTTAATCCCCCGGTGAGCTTTGCCATCTCCTGCTCGTATAATTCCTGGGACTTCTTTGTGGCCTGGTTCACCGCAGCCACCACAAGGTCCTCAAGCATCTCCACATCCTTGGGGTCTACTACCTCGGGATCTATCTTTACCGCCAAAAGCGCCTGGCGCCCGTTCATCTTAGCCGTAACCATACCACCGCCGGAGCTTGCCTCCACCACACGCTCCTTAAGTTCGTGTTGCATCTCCTCCATCTTTTTATGCATCTTTTGGGCCTGTTTCTGGGCCTCCTTCATTATCTCCGCAAAGTTGCCAAAACCCTTCATCTAACACCCCCCTCTTTATTTAAGGATTTCCCCTTCAAAAAATGATGCGATCTTTTCTATCTTTGATTTGTCCAGTGACTCCACGGGAGATTCATCAGCCGTTGCGTTCGGTTCAGGCCCGCCCTTCTGCATTACGACGGGAACGTCCTCAGAAAGCACTACCTTAATGCGTAACCTCTTTCCGGTTAAATCTTCCAGACAATCCTCTATCAATCCTACCTCCTGGGCGTTCCCCTCCAGGGATTTCTTGGAAAATGGGCGACCCGTTGGGAAGGCTATCACCGCCTCTCCACCTCCAAGCCCGGTCAACCGGCCCTCTCTCAGCAGCGGCCACAGGGAAGGCCTGGTGCTATGGAAGTGCTTCATAACACCGTCCCACACCGCCTTTACATCGTGGACGTCCCGTGAAGACTCCCCCTTTGTCTCTCCTTTTGCCGCTTTTGCAGGGGCGGCCCGGCGGGTCGTCGCGGCCGCTTCCTGTACACCTGATTTCACGTCAGAATTCTTGTGTTCATCACCAGAGGGTTTTACAGGGGCCACCGCACCGGCAGAACCAGCCGTACTGCGGGAGATACTCTTCTCAAGCTCCTCAAGCCTGTAGAGGATGTTCTCCAGGGGCTCCAGGTTTTCCATCCCTGCCAGTCTCACCACCGCCATCTCCAGGAAAACCCTCTCCTGGAGGTCATCCGACACCCTCTTCTTTATCCCGGCAATGGTCTGAATCATGTACATCAAGGTATCTCCCGTGAGGTCCTTAGCCTGTCGCTCTAATAGTTCCGCCCCCCGCCAGGGGTTTTCCAGCAGGTCGGCATTGTAGCCGCAGGTAGAGACCACCAGCAGATCTCTCAGATACCATACTAATTGGTCAACAAAGACGCCAAGGTCCCTGCCTTCGTCCATTACACCGTGCACAATCCTTAGTGCCCCGGGGGCATCCTTAGTTATTAAACTATCCACCAGTGTCTCTATCTTCTCTTCGCTTACTGTACCGAGCAGGCCCTGTACGTCTCCAAGGGTTATCTTGCCCTCGGAGAATGACCCCAGCTGGTCCAGCAGTGACTGTGCATCCCTCAGTCCGCCCTTGGAGTGCCTGGCAATGGCCTTAAGCGCCTGTTCTTCTATGTCCAGTCCCTCCTTCTTGGCAATCTGCACCAGGCGTTTCACTATGTCGGCTGTCAAGACGTTCCTCAGATCAAAACGCTGACAGCGGGATTGAACCGTCTCCGGGAGCTTACTCGGGGCGGTGGTGGCAAAGAAGAACTTTACGTGAGAAGGGGGCTCCTCAAGGGTCTTCAGCAGGGCGTTAAAGGCCTCGCGCGTCAGCATGTGGACCTCGTCTATTATGTATATCTTGAATCTGGAGCGGCTGGGCAGGTACTTGACGTTGCCCCGTATCGTCCTCACCTCGTCAATACCCCTGTTGGAGGCGCCGTCTATCTCCAGGACGTCCATATCCCTGCCCTCTGAGATCGACTGGCAGATGTCGCACTTGTTACACGGTTTCTCGGTCGGCCCTTTCTGGCAGTTAAGCGCCTTGGCCAGTATCCTGGCCAGAGAGGTCTTGCCGACGCCCCTCGGCCCCGTGAACAGATAGGCATGGGCCACCCGCCCCTGCTTCAGGGCGTTCTTCAGGGTGGTGACGATTGAGTCCTGCCCCACCATCTCTTCGAAGCCCTGCGGCCTGTACTTTCTTGCAAATACGGTGTACGTCATAACCTTTCCTTAAATAACTGGCCGTGCACCTTTCCTCGATCCCCTTTCCCTCAGCACACGCCTGCAGCCAGCTCGGGCCAGGCAACCCCACGGCACATAAGTACAGATGCTTATGGCTGCTGGCTTCCGCCTCTGACCAGATTCACACTGCCTTATTGCATGAGACCCAACCTTCAACGCCGCTTACAGAGATGCAACCGGGGGTCCGGATGACCTCAAAAAAGCGATCGACCCTGCATAAGCGGATTTCAGGTAACAAGGAACCGCTAACTCCCCGTCTAGCACGGCCAAATTTCTTGGCTCACATCTACCGCCGCGTTTCTATTTCTGTTAAAAAATTCTTCTAAAACTTTTCCCAGTATCTGGCGTCATTCTGAGCGAAGCGAAGAATCTATCTCTCCAGAGATTCTTCGGTCGCTTTACTCCCTCAGAATGACATCGGCTTATTACGCCTTCTACTACCTTGTCCGCTTGCGCCGTCCGCATGGCGGAGAGGGTGGGATTCGAACCCACGAGGCAGTTGCCCGCCTACACGCTTTCCAAGCGTGCTCCTTCGGCCGCTCGGACACCTCTCCTGTAGCCGTTTAAATTTCTTAAAGCATCTTTTACGCTAACAAATCGCCCGATAAATCGGGCAGCCACAACAACCCTTTGTTACAGCAAAATTGTAGCGGCAGAGTTTACTCTGCTTATACGCGATAATGTAGCGTGCCAGCTAGCTGGCACGTTTTGACGTGGGAGCAAGCTCCCACGCTACACTTTAACGCCTTCTTTTAACAGCCCGGCGTTGTTGGCCTTTG
>JAUXLO010000015.1 GCA_030623665.1 Planctomycetota bacterium | reverse complement strand
TCCCCGGCGTGGGCAATCTTATAGCGGCCATCGGCTCCTCGGAACGCACGCGGGCCTACACCTATCTGCCCGCCTCAGTAGGCGAGTTCCCCGACGCGCGCTGCCTCAGGGGAATGATGCAGTCCCTGGGCCTCACGGACGTCAGGTCACACCCCCTCAGTATGGGCATCGCCAACATACATATTGGCAAAAAAGCCTAAGGGCCAAAAAGCCTTTATCCACCCGCTTCTTGCCCACCTGCGCAACAAATTTGAGATTGAAGGAAAATGCCCCTTATGATAAGCTTTTACCGAATATCAAGATGCAGAGGCGGGCCCGTAGCTCAGCCGGTAGAGCAGTGGACTCATAATCCATTGGTCCCAGGTTCGATCCCTGGCGGGCCCATTTTTCCGATAAGGGCCACTCAGGGGCTGAAAGTCCGACAAACTGATAGGCGGATCTGCCTCTGGCATGACGCCTGTGGCGGCACGTGGTGAGCCTACGATATGGTTATTGATTCACAGTAATAAGGAGACGTCTTTATGGTATCAGGTAAACTATTCAAGACAGCAGTAGCCACTATCTTATCCGTATTCTTGTTGAACGTCTTCATAAACACCTGCCCACCCGTGCTGGCATTGCCGTTAGACAACCCCTTTAACCTCCTTCCTGAGGAAGACAAGGGACGCGTTATGGAGATACTGTCGAACGTATCCATACACAAGGGTGAACCCACGCGTGAGACCTTCAGGGAGTTCTGGTTTATCTGGGAGAAATATAAGCGCTGGCCGGAGGCGGATATAGTGGACCTGAGGGACTACCTGGTGGGACCCGGTGTTGTATACAATGCGTATGTCTGGCAGGACAAACTGGACTCGCTCTTGACCGGCACTCCCCAGAAGAGCACGGACAGGGCTAAATATGAGAAACGGCTCCTGGCCCTTGGCATGCTCACCAGGGAAGAAATCCAGGAGCAGGATGATGAGATTGGCCGAATTGCACGCAAAGAAATCCTTACCACCGAAGACGGGCGCGAATACATAGCAGACGAGGCCGGTCTAGAAATGGTCCTTATCGGCCTCATTGACTCCAACGAGAGGATGGGCCGTCTCTTCAGCAAGGAATATATCGAACCGCCACAGCAGTAATCCTGAACACAAGGCCCTAATTCCCAAAAATTCAACCCCCGTCAACCAACGGGGCAAAAAGCTCTATACATTAGACACCTGCCAATTTGACAGCCGCCGGGGGAGGGGGCGGAATCCGGCTGTCTTACTTAAGACACAGCAGACACAATACTTAAGCACGCACCCGCCCCCCACCGGGGGCCAGGTATTTTGGCATTAAGTTTGCGTATATGCTAAGATGAGCTTCTATTATAGAAAGAGGAGGTAGAGATGGCAGCGAAAAAGATTGTATTCAGCCAGGAGGCCTGGGAGGCCGTGCGCGGCGGCATAAAGAAACTCTCAGACGCCGTAAAGATAACCCTCGGCCCCAGGGGCCGGAACGTGATACTGCAAAAAAGCTTCGGCTCGCCCACCATCACAAAAGACGGCGTAACAGTGGCCAAGGAGATAGAGCTGGAAGACCACATGGAGAATATCGGCGCGCAGATGGTACGGTCCGTCGCGGCAAAGACCAGTGAGGTGGCCGGAGACGGCACCACTACGGCAACGGTACTGGCCGAGGCAATATTCGTTGAGGGGTTGAAGAACGTAACGGCCGGCGCCAACGCAATGGCCGTAAAGCGCGGTATAGAGAAAGCCGTTAACACCGTGGTAAAAAAGCTGAAACAACTGAGTACTCCCGTCAAGGGCCGTAAGGAAATAGAACAGACTGCCACCATTGCGTCGAACTACGACCCTGATGTGGGCAAGATCATAGCAGACGCAATGGAGAAGGTGGGGAAGGACGGCGTAATCACCGTGGAGGAGGGAAAGAGCCTGGAGACCACCGTAAGGTGGATTGAGGGGCTGCAGTTCGACAAGGGCTATCTCTCCCCGTACTTCATAACCGACCCCAAGAGTATGGAGGCCGTCCTGGAAGAGCCGTATATACTCATACACGAGAAAAAGATAGCGGGCGCAAAGGCCATTGTGCCCATCCTGGAACAGACAGCTCAGCAGGGAAAACCCCTGTTGGTAATAGCGGAAGAGGTGGAGGGAGAGGCGCTTACCCTGATGGTCGTCAACAAGCTCCGTGGCGTGCTGAAGTGTGCCGCCATCAAGGCCCCGGGTTTTGGCGATAAGCGCAAGGCCATGCTGGAGGATATAGCCGTCCTTACGGGGGGCAGGGCCGTGTTTGAGGACCTGGGCATAGACATCGAAAAGATAACGCTCAGCGACCTCGGCAGGGCGAAAAAGGTGGTTATTGAGAAAGAAAATACCATCGTCATCGAGGGCGCCGGTGACAGCAAGGCCATTCAGGGCCGTATAGAACAAATACGGGCGGAAATAAGCACGACCACATCAGATTATGACCGTGAAAAGTTGGAGGAGAGGCTTGCCAAGCTAGCCGGTGGTGTGGCGCAGATAGAGGTGGGCGCTGCGACAGAAAGCGAGATGAAGGAGAAGAAGGCCAGGGTGGAAGACGCCCTTCACGCCACACGAGCGGCGGTAGAGGAAGGCATCCTACCGGGCGGCGGAGTGGCACTTTTAAGGAGCATCTCGGCACTCAACGAGCTAAAGCTAAAGGGTGACGAGGCCACCGGCGTAGACATCCTGCGCCGTGCCCTGGTTGCCCCCACGTCTCAGATTGCCCATAACGCAGGACATCATGGGCCGGTAGTGGTAGAAAAGATCACCGAAGGCCAGGGCAACTTTGGCTACGACGCAAGTAAGAACAAATACTGCGACATGATAAAGGAAGGTATCATCGACCCGACCAAAGTAGTGCGGTGTGCGCTTCAGAACGCCGCCAGCGTGTCGACACTTCTGCTGACTACAGACGCCCTGATAGGACAAATTCCAGAAAAGAAAAAGGCGGCACCACCCATGCCCGGCGGATACGGCGGGTATGGGGACATGTACTAAAAGACCTGGCGGAAAGGCGGGGGGCATTAACCAACAAAAAAGCCGCACCCCGGCCCGCTTTGTCGCCACATACCGAATGCATCACCTCACGAACCGCCTTCTCGGGACAACCAACTAAGGCTAAAAAGCTTTTGAATTTTCTACACACCTATGGTAAACTATCTGTTAGTCGATACATTCTAAGTGTTGTTGAATAGTACTGTTAGGAGGTAATGATGGCAGTGCCCCCCGGCTCCAAGATGGAAAAAATCTTCCAAGAATTTATCTGTATCAAAAAACCCTTCTACTCCTTTGATACCGAGACCTGGCGCCCACCAACGGACGTTTATGAAACCGATGATGCCCTTGTCGTAAAGATGGTAATATCCGGAGCCAGCGAAAAGGATATCTCCATTGTGCTTGAAGGAAATACACTGGCAATCAGCGGCAGAAGACTCGACCGCTCGGACGACAAAAAACTATGCTTCTATCTCATGGAGATAAGGTACGGATATTTTGAGAGAAGTATAACTCTCCCAAAGTATGTAGACGAAACTAAGATAGAAGCCCGTTACAAAAACGGTTTTCTGACAATCACCGTGCCCAAGTCTCAGGAACCCCGAAGGGCAGAAAAGGCCGTAAAGGTCACTCTATAATAACGTCCCGTCTAAGACATCTTTCCAGAGGCAAAAGGCCCATGGGTAACAAAGACAAACCGTTTTCTCTAACAAGTGAGGACAAGAAAATACCAGCGACGCCGGAAGATCTCTTGGCACAAGGTGAGCTGGAAATACCCCCCGAGCTGCCGGTTCTGCCCGTTCTGGACACTGTAGTCTTTCCACAGATGGTGACGGCCCTGGGGGTCTCCACAGAGAAGGAGCTGAAACTCCTTGACCACGTTCTTACAGGAAAAAGACTCCTGGCACTGGCACTGCAAAAGATAGATAAAGAAAAAGATGTGGGGTCTGAAGACCTTTACGAATACGCCACCGCAGTAGTCGTTCTACAGATGCTAAGGATGCCGGACAACACTGCAAGGATGCTGGTACAGGGAACTACACGCCTCAAGATCAGTGAATTTACACAAGAAAAACCTTACCTTGTGGCCAGGGTACAGACCCTTGAGGACGAACTGGAGACGGGAATGGAAATGGAGGCCCTGACGCGCAGCGCCTCAGACCAGTTCTTGAAGATGATATCCATGGCCTCTAACCTCCCTGAGGAACTGAAGGTCGCGGTTATGAACATAGAACACCCCGGCAGGCTGGCCGACATGATAGCATCGCACCTGGCAATAAATGTTCATGAAAAAGAAGAAATACTGGAAACTATAAACGTAAAGAGCAGACTACAGAAGGTAAATACCTTCATCAATCGTGAGATGGAGGTGCTGGAGATGGCCAAGAAGATCCAGGGGCAGGTGAAGAGCGAGGTAGATAAGGGGCAAAGGGAATACTACCTCCGCCAGCAGCTTAAGGCCATACAGGAGGAACTGGGCGAAGGTGACGAGCGCACCATGGAGATAAACGAGCTCAAGAAGAAGATAGAAGAGGCCAAGCTACCTCCTGAGGCACAAAAAGAGGCGGAGCGAGAGCTGTCACGGCTTGAAAAGATGCCGCCTCAGGCCGCCGAGTACACCGTCTCACGCACCTACCTGGACTGGCTTGTAGCGCTTCCCTGGTCCGTGAGCACCACCGACAACCTGGATATTAACGCCGCACAAAAGGTGCTGGACGAAGACCACTATAACCTGAAAAAGGTCAAGGAAAGGATACTAGAGTATCTGGCCGTACGCAAGCTAAAGAAGGACATGAAGGGACCCATTTTGTGCTTCGTCGGTCCGCCCGGCACGGGAAAGACCTCTCTTGGTAAGTCTATCGCCCGCGCCCTCGGCCGCAAGTTCGTCCGCATATCCCTCGGCGGTGTAAGGGACGAGGCCGAGATAAGGGGACACCGTCGCACATATATAGGTGCATTACCGGGAAGGATTCTCCAGTACATCCGCAAGGCCGAATCAAACAACCCGGTGTTTATGATGGACGAGATAGACAAGCTGGGCATGGACTTCAGGGGTGACCCGGCCAGCGCACTGCTCGAGGTGCTTGACCCCGAGCAGAACTTTGCCTTTTCAGACCACTATCTGGAGGTGCCGTTCGACCTCACAAAGGTCATGTTCATCACCACCGCCAACTTCCTGGACCCCGTTCCACCTGCACTTAAGGACCGCATGGAGGTCCTGGAGTTGCTGGGGTACACCGAAGAAGAAAAAATCTCCATCGCCAGGCAGTTCCTTATACCCAAACAGATAGAGGAACACGGCCTCAGCGAGAAGTCTATCACCATAGACGACGATGCCCTAAAGGTCATTATAGGCACCTACACCAGGGAGGCCGGTCTAAGAAACCTGGAGAGGACCATAGCCACCCTATGCCGAAAGGTGGCCAAGGAGGTTGCCGCCGGGAAGGCCAAATCAATGACGATAAAGGCAGACGACCTGGGTAAGCTCTTAGGCCCGCCCATATACTTCCAGGAGATAGCGGAGCGCACCGCAGAGCCCGGTGTCGCCACCGGTCTCGCATGGACACCCACCGGAGGGGACATACTCTTTATAGAATCCACCGACATGCCCGGCTCCGGCAAACTCATCCTCACGGGATATCTGGGCGAGGTTATGAAGGAATCTGCAGAAGCGGCGATGAGCTATGTGCGCTCCGAGGCGGATGAGCTGGGTACGTCCGTAAAAGATTTCACGAAATACGACTTCCACATACACGTGCCCGCAGGGGCAATCCCCAAGGACGGCCCGTCGGCAGGTGTAACGATGGCGGTATCGCTGATATCCCTCCTCACGGAGCGGCCCGTACTGCCGGACGTGGCAATGACGGGTGAGATAACACTACGGGGTAAGGTGTTGCCGGTAGGCGGGATAAAGGAAAAGGTCCTGGCTGCAAAGAGGGCCGGCATCTCTACAATAGTGCTGCCCAAAAGAAACGAAAAGGACCTCGTAGACGTCCCCGAGCACATCAAGGCAGAGATAAACTTCCACTTCGTCGAAAAGGTCGACGAGATGCTCCCCGTCGTCTTCGGCAGCGTGAAAGGGCGGGAGGGAAAGTTGGAAGAAAAGCTTGCAAAGACAGCGTAACGTCTGACCTTTGAACGTTTGAAACCTTCAGCCCCCTAGACCATTGAATCTTTACTCAAAGAGGAAACTCCCTATGGCAAGAGTGGTTGACCGGCGTAAGGTAATGGACGAAATCCTGATAGGTCTTTCCTACGAAGAGGGCGGCAAACTGGCAAAAATCTTGAAGGAATCACAGGTAGAGAGGCAGCTGGCCCTTTCCATACTGCCTGACCTTGAGGCCATACTGCTCGATAATGAGTTGCGGGGGAGGCGGGCGCAGTAGCTGCCCCATTTAGCGGGCCTTGCAAGAAATGCAGCGTAACAGCTCGTCCGGTTTGATTTGTTGACATCGGCTCCTACCAAACTATAATAGCGCAATTACTTTTATAACGCTTCCTTGTTTGACCTGGGAACTCTGGAAAATCTCACACAACTGTCATTCTGAGGGAGTGAAGCGACCGAAGAATCTCTAGAACACCAGATTCTTCGCTTCGCTCAGAATGACAATGAACGTTAGAGTATGTAGCGTGGTAGCTTGCTGCCACGTTAACGTGCGAGCAAGCTCGCACGCTACATTTTCTATGTTACTCTTTTAGATTAAGAATATGGCAAAGAAACACTATTTATTTACCCCCGGCCCTACGCCTGTGCCCCCAGAGGTCTCTCTGGCTGAGGCGGCGCCGCTTATACACCACCGCACACCGGAATTTTCCAAAATACTTGCAGATGTCTCGGAAGGTCTCAAACACCTCTTCCAGACCGAAGAGGGCGAGGTCCTCACCCTTACGTCATCCGGTACGGGTGCGATGGAGGCCTGTGTGGTCAACCTGCTCTCGAGAAAGGATACGGCCCTGGTGGTGCGCGGCGGTAAATTCGGCGAGCGGTGGGCCGAGCTATGCAGGGCGTACGGGGTAAAGACAACCTGTATAGACGTAGAGTACGGATGCGCGGTTGAACCGGAGGCGGTAGAAACGGCGCTCAAAAAAGACAAGCGCATCAAGGCCGTATTCATCACCCACTGTGAGACGTCGACAGGGGTACAGAACGACACAGAAACGATCGCAAACATAGTAAGAGGCTATCCGGCCCTCCTGATAGTGGACGCCATAACCGCCGTGGGTGTCAGCCCGTTCTTCATGGACAAGTGGCAGGTAGACGTGGCGGTGACCAGTTCACAGAAAGGCCTTATGATGCCGCCCGGGCTGGCCTTAGCGGCCGTGAGGCCTACAGCACAGGATAAAATAAAAAAGGCGGACCTGCCCAGGTATTATTGGGACTTCCGGGCTATGCACGATGCATTGAAGAGGGGCACCACGCCCTTCACCCCCGCCATTTCTCTGATAATGGCCCTGAAGGCGGCGCTGGAGATAATAAAGGAGGAGGGGTTGGAAGATATCTGGCAAAGACATTCTCGGCTTGCACATGCCACAAGGGAGTCCGTAAAGGCCCTGGGGCTTGAGCTATTTGCCCGGCAACCCTGTGATATACTAACGGCGGTCAAGGTGCCTGATGGTATAGACGGTGTGGCCTTTACGAAGAATCTGAGGGACAAATACGGCGTCAGCATAGCCGGCGGCCAGGCCGAGTTAAAGGGCAAGATATTCCGTGTGGCCCATGTAGGCTATATGAACGATTTTGATATCATCACTGCCGTCTCCGCCATAGAGAAGGGCCTGCATGACGGTGGCTACCCGGTAGAGGCAGGTAAGGGTGTTGCAACCGCCCAGCGCATACTCATGGACGATAAAAAGTAATGAGGCTAAGTGGCAGGTAGTGTGCCTTATTCCTGTGCGGCGCCTACGGCGATGCCGATCTCTTCGTCCGTCAGATAACAGGCCGGGTCAGGGGCCCACATGTCGCCGTAATAGGCCTCGGCACGTGCCCTGAAATTACCGCCGCAGATATTGAGCCACTGGCACTGGGCGCAGCGTCCCTTGAGGTGTGGTTTCTTGTCCTTGAGCCGTGCCATGAGGGGGTTTGACAGGTCTTCCCAAATCTCGCTGAACGGTCTTTCCTTCACATTGCCCAGTATGACATGTCTCCAGAACTGATCCGGGTGCACTGCGCCGTCCCAGCTTATGCAGGCCAGCCCCTTGCCCGAGCTGTTGCCCTCGTTCATCTGGAGGAGTTCGTAGACCTCGGCGGCCCTCTTAGGGTTCTCCTTCTTGAGGCGCAGGTAGAGATGGGGGCCGTCTGCATGGTTGTCGACCGTCAGAACCTCAAGTTTGTGGCCCCGGTCGTGCATCTCCCTGGTCTTGTCCATAATAAGGTCTACCACACGGCGTGTCTCCTCGTGGTCGAGGTCTTCTTTTATGAGTTTAGAGCCCCTGCCGGCATAGACCAGGTGATAGAAGCATACCCTGGGGATGCCTTCATTATATATAAGCTCGAATATATCGGGAATATCCTGTGCATTACCCTTATTTATTGTAAACCGAAGGCCGACCTTTATCCCCTCAGCCAGGCAATTCCTTATCCCCTGGACGGCCATATCGAAGGCACCCTCAACGGCCCGGAAGCGGTCGTTTGTCTCTTTCATGCCGTCGAGGCTTACGCCGACGTAGGAGAGACCCACGGACTTTAACTCCTTCGCCTTTTCCCTGCTGACAAGTGTGCCGTTGGTACTTATAACGGCCCTGAGGCCCTTACTCTTGGCGTGGTGGGCGAGTTCAAGGAGGTCCTCCCTCATAAGCGGCTCTCCACCGGAGAAGAGTATGACGGGTGCGCCGTATTGGGCAAGGTCATCGAGCATGGCCCTGGCCTCTGCAGTCGTGAGCTCACCGGGGTACTCAATGTCTCTTGACTGGGAGTAGCAGTGTATGCACTTCAGGTTGCAGCGCTGACCCACGTTCCACACCACGACGGGTTTCTTGTCGCTGGAGAACTGAAGGAGATGTGACGGGAGCCTCTTCGACTGCCTGCCGTAACGGAGCGCATCCGACGGCTCAACGGTCCCGCAGTATAATTTGGATATACCTATCATCTACTTACTTCCCCCCTCAATACAAACACTACAACTTTTATATCATAAACGTATAGTTTCGGTCAAGCCGTCATTTTAACGCGTTGAAATAGAAGCGGCTCACTTCCCCAGCGCGTACAACATACCGTTATCGCATCCCACATAAATCGTACCGTCTGCGCCGATGGCAGGCGAACTGGCAATCGAGGCACCAAGGTCGTAGCTCCACTTGGGGTTGCCGTTGGCGTCGATGGCGTACAGCTTTTTGTCCCACGAACCCACATATACCGTCCCATCGGAATCTACGGCCGGTGAAGAGCTTATGCTGCCGCCGGTAGAAAAGTTCCACTTTAAACTGCCATCCTCATTCAATGCGTACAGCTTCCCGTCTTTCGCCCCAAAGAATATCGTACCGTCTATGTCTATGGAGGGAGACGTGTATATCCAGGAGCCCGTCTCAAACTTCCACTTCAGTTTACCGTTCGGGTCTAAGGCATAGAGCGTCCCATTATTGGACCCGAAATAGATTGTGCCGTCAGCCCCAACAGACGGCGCAGAATCTACTTTGTCTCCGGCTAGGAAGGTCCACTTTTCAGTACCACTCTTTGCATCTACGGCATGGAGTTTCCTGTCTCTGGAACCTATATAAACGGTACCGTCGGCAGCTATGGCAGGAGAGGAAAGTACTATGGCATCACCAGTCTGATAAGTCCACCTAAGAACTCCGTTCGGGCCTATGGCATAGAGCCTGCCGTCCCAACTGCCTATGTAAACGGTCCCGTCCGAACCTATATTGGGCGAGGACAGTATGGCTCCGCCAGTCCTGAACTTCCATTTCTCCTTCATGTCCTTCCCAATGGCATACAGGAAATTGCCACTGTTGCCTATATATATTGTACCCGACGCATCGATGGCCGGGGTTGAAAAGACGTCTTGCTTGGTGGTAAAGAACCACTTGGTATGGCCATCGGGTCTTATTGCATATAAATTCCCGTCAAGGCTCCCGAAATAGACAACCCCGTCACTGCTCACCACGGGAGAGGAGACAATCGGGTCATTCGTAGAGTACGTCCACTTACAATTCGCCGTCTGGATTCCCTTGTACTTGCTCTTCCCCGTGTGTTGCTGGTCATGCTTGAACAAAGGAAACGGGCTATCCATCACCTCCGCCCTGAGTTCGTAAGGGCCTCCGCTCAGGGCCGGAACAAGGCCCATTAAATAACAAAGGCACACAAGACACACTATGGGCCTCAATATTGTCCTTCCCATTTTACCCTCCCCTACACTATGATGTCTAATCAAGGGATTATAAGCACTTCTCCCGGTTTAAGCGTCTCCCTGCCAGATAGATACCCCTTGTTGGCATCGTATATCCTCTTCCACTCAGACTCGTCACTGTAATACACCCCGGCCAACTTCTGAAGTGTATCACCTTGTTGAACCCTATGGGCTATCGCTGGAGAACCCCTCCCGCTGAGTGATGTCTTCTTCACTACGGGCTGCTGCTCAACCTCGCCCTCCGGGGACGGAATTACCAGATTCTGACCAACTATCAGCGCGTCTCTGTCTGAAAGGCCGTTTGCATCATAGATTAGAGCCCACTTAGAGACACTCCCATAGTAATCCTTTGCAATGCCCATCAGCGTATCATTGGGCTCAATAGTATGGGTCTTGGGATAGGAGGCCGCTGCCTCATCCTCTGCGGCACCCTCTGCCACCGTACCTTTAACGGCAACCATCTCTTCCGAAGAAGATTCAATTGCTGGAGGTTCTTCCGGTGTGCTCCCTGCGGAATATTGAACCGTTGAGGACCCCTCCAGCACCCCTTTTATCATCCCGCCGGGACCACGAACCAAGACTCCCTCCGTATTTGTCTCATCCAGGTCGGGGATTCCCAAAGGTCGTCCCTCATCCTGCGTCACCGCTTCAGCCGATAAAACTACCTCAGCCCGTGAAACTGCCTTAACCTGCGGGGCCTCCTCAGGACGCGAAACCTTCTCAGCCTGTACAACCTCCACAGGCGTATCAAGCTTTTCCCCTCCAGTCCTCAAACCAAGAAAAACACCCAACACCGAGAAGCAGACAACCGACACACCTATACCCACCTGCGTCTCCCATCTCCTGATAACACTCTTCTTTCCTGCAGCCATAACGCCTCCTAGGAACAAAAAAGGCGCCACCCCTTCTTCTAACTCACCATCTACGCCCTGCGGGGACGAATCTTGCTCCCTCCGCCAAACAACCCTTTAAGCACCCTCCATGGGACCCACAGGGGCGCACTCAAGACCAAAAATACCATGCTAAAGCCCTTCCTTACTGTGGACCAATAGACAAGAACGGGACTCGCAACAAATATAGAAGAATACGTCCCGACCACCACGCCTACCATCATAACAAATGCAAAGCCGTGTATCTCCGTACCACCCAAGAAATAAAGGGCCGATACCACGCAAAATGTAGTTATAGACGTTATTACCGTCCGACTCAAGGTCTGATTTATACTTTCATTAACCAACCCGGTATCCACCGTCTTTTTCCCCGCCATATTCTCCCTTATCCTGTCAAATACCACAATAGTATCATTAAGTGAATAACCGATAAGCGTGAGGAAGGAGGCTATCATGGCGAGATTTATCTTCACGTCACCAAAGATAGTGGAATAATAGCCCGCCACCGCCACGGCCCCCAAGGTAAAGAGTACGTCATGTATAAGGGCGAAGACCGCAGCGACGCCAAACTTAACCTCGCCGAAACGGATCCATATATAAATAATAATTGCCACCAGGGCAAATATAAGGGCCAGAAACGCCCTGTTCTTCATCTCCCCTGCAACCGTCGAACCAATGCTTACCACCCTCTTAAGGGGCTCGGTCACCGAAAAGGTGTCGGACAGGTCAGCCTCCATTGTCTCAATATCGGCGGCCTTCACGCGAACCTTTACCGACCTATAGGTCTTCCCCGGCGCAAGTATCTCTGCCAAGGCGCCAGCGTACCCGGATTTTGAGAGTGCATCCTCTATTTTTTCCTTTACCATCGGCTTACTCAAGGTCATAAGCACCAGAGACTCTGCCCCTTCATCAGAACTGCCTTCCTGACCGGCCGCCTTGGACAGTTCCTCAAAGCTTACCCCTATCTTCTCCCGGAAAAGACTCTCTTTGAAGGTAGAAATTATGTCGTCACTGATCTTCTCCTGGATCTTACTGGTGCTTAGAGGTTTCATCTCCATCGCAAAGGATTCAGAAGGTGCATTCTGAGAGATTATCTTGGTAACGCCGAGTTCCATGAGCCGGTCCCTCAGGGCCTGTTCCTCTTGAGGGCTATCCAATTCTATCCTGAGAGAGGTATCCGTCTGGAAGGTAAATGCAGGGAGCCTGACGGTCTTTTCCATCCCCTCCTTTATAAGCGTCAAGGTACCCTTTAGACCGCTGATCTCAAGCCGCGAACTGCGTGGTTTCCTCGTCCTTTCTTCCCGTACTGCAACGGAAACGTCCGCAAAACCCCTCTTCTCCAGTTCCAGCTCGATGAGCTGGGGGTCTACACGTTTACTGAGGTCGAGCTCAAGAACTCCCTGGGCAACGGGCATCGCACCGGGGACAACGGTGCGCGGGGCCACGTCTCTCATCTCTCCAAAGCTGAGACTTACCTCACTAAAGGCCAGGCCGGGAATGCCCTGGGAAAGCGACTCCTCGGTCTCAGCCCGTGCACTTGCATCCTTTAAGGCGGGCACGGTGATCTCAAAGCTCTGAGCAGGCACCCCGATTGGGGAAAGGTAGATGATATCCTCGTCGGTATATCCTATCTTGGCAAGTCGCCTTCTTAGTTCGGACTCCTCTACAGGACCCTGCAGCTTCAGGTTTAAGACCATAGGTGCTGCACCAAACGTTATATTCCCGAACTGGTCTCCAAAGGCCTTTCTGATATCGCTCTCCAGCTTCTCGGCGGCCTTCTCATCGCTTAAACCCTTTATCCTTATCCCAAACTCGGAGGCCTCAGCAGCGGCCATGGTAGCAGTACCCCAGATGCCCTGGACCTCTGCATCGCCATAACCCAATTGAACTAACGTAGACCTTACGGTTCCAGTTGGTGCCGGGTCGGCTAATTGCAGGTGTACCAGTGTGCCACCCGTAAAGTCTATATCATACTTGTCTACGCCCCTCCAATTGAACATCGCTAATCCAAGGACGATCAACACGATTGAGGCAAAAGCCGTTATCCTAAAGAAACTGAGCAGCTTGAGGTGGGGTCTCTGGAAGAGCTGTAACATCCTGAACGCCTTCAGGTCCAAGACCTCAAAGATCACCCTGGTAACAAATATAGAGGTAAAGAGGTTTACAATGAGGCCAATCGTAAGGATTATACCGAAGCCCTTAACGGGACCGGTACCCACGGCATAAAGTATGAGGGCGGTAATAAGCGTAGTAAGGTTCGAGTCAATAATGGTGGTAAATGCCTTATCATAACCAGTCTTCAGTGCCAGTGGGATTGCCTTACCCTTGTTCCTCTCCTCCCTAATCCTCTCAAAGATTAGCACGTTGGCATCCACTGCCATACCTATAATCAGCACCAATCCTGCAATACCGGGGAGGGTCAGCGTGGCTCCTAAAAGTGCCAG
>JAUXLO010000158.1 GCA_030623665.1 Planctomycetota bacterium | reverse complement strand
GCACGCTGCAGCGTGCCCCTACCATTATTCCCATTCCTGCTAATTTATGGTCATGGTCGTGCCAGAGGCACCACGCCCAGCAAACGGCGGGTTCACCTTCGGCAAAGATTCGCCTCTGGCGAACGTAGCCTTGACCTACCCACTTGTCTCTGCAACCCTACATCTCATTCCCGCGAAAGCAGGAATTCCCGATTTAATCAGGGGTGGATTCCGTGTCAAGCACGAAGTGACATGTTCCACAAAACCACGCAGGGTTTCTCAAAAATCTCGCAATACCTTATGTATCAGTCTTCGGGCGGCTGGCTTTTCATCAGATATCTCGTATGCGTCCAGTATAAGTCCCTCCGCCTCCTTAAATGAGGCTTCATCCCTGTAAAATACCTTTACCAGCGGCCTTCCCCTCTCTGTTGTGTTACCCAGTTTGGCCAGCATCTCGTACCCCGTGGAATGATCTACAGCATCTCCCAGCCGTCTTCGTCCCGCCCCAAGTGCTACCGCAGCCAGGCCCATCTGATAGGTGTCTATCCGCGTCACGTAACCAGATGCCGGAGAGCATACCTCTCGAACATTCTTTGAGACACGTTGCCCGAATCTTTCCAAAGACCTTACATCGCCGCCTTGCCGCTCTACCATCTCCTGGAATTTCCTCATGGCCCCGCCGTCCTTAAGGGCCCTTGCCAGTTGCTGTCTGGCGTCTTCCCTATCGCTACAGGTCCCGGCCAGACGCAGCATGTGGACCCCAAGTTCCATCGTCACAGCGAGGAGGTCTTCAGGTCCCCTACCCTGTAGGGTTTCAACGGCCTCCACCACCTCCGTAGCATTCCCCACCATCCTGCCGAGGGGCTGGCTCATGTCAGTTATTACTGCTATGGTGGGTTTATGCATAGAGTCGGCGATCTCCACCATGTTCTGTGCCAGAGCGCATGCATCCTCAATGCACCTCATGAATGCACCACTCCCTGTCTTAACGTCGAGCACAAGGCCGTCGAGGCCCACGGCAAGCTTCTTTGCCAGGATGCTCGCCGTGATCAGCGGGATACTCTCCACTGTGGAGGTAACGTCTCTTAGGGCGTAGAGCTTTTTCTCGGCCGGCACCAGTTCCCCAGTCTGGTCTGCTATGGTCAGGCCTACGTCTCTTATATTTTTATCAATCTCTGCAATGGAAAGTTGGGTCCTAAGACCTGGAATGGACTCAAGTTTGTCCACCGTACCGCCGGTGTGGCCCAGGGCCCTGCCGGATATCATGGGTATCCGCACGCCCATGCTTGCGACCAGTGGCGCCAGCACCAGGCTTACTTTGTCCCCCACCCCACCGGTGCTGTGCTTGTCTATCTTTTTGCCCGGTAGCGAATCGGTGCGAAGTGTCCTTCCTGAGTGCAACAACTCTCCCGTGAGCCAAACCGTTTCCTGGCGGGACATCCCACGCCAGCACACGGCCATTAAAAAGGCGGCCATCTGGTAATCAGGCATCTCTCCACTCAAGTAGTTTTTTATCAGAAAGGCAATCTCGTCCTTACTTAGTCCTTTTCCGTCTCGCTTCTTTTTGATAATATCCTGAGTCAGCATTTTTGGACGTATTTATGGGCAAAAAATCCTATCTTCAATCGGCAAAAAAATGCTATATTAGCCGGAATTCCTTAAAAGGCACAATATTATACTGAACTCGCTTTCCTGGTGCGAGGAAATGTGGGAATAAGTCTCCAAGATATTGTTCGCACTCCCTAATCCCCCTTTGGGGGAGGATAATAGGCCAGAACCTCAAATTCAGTTACGTTAGAGGTGTCTTAACATGGCGACGCAGACGCCCCTTTACTACGTGCACAAGGCGCTTGGTGCCAATCTTACGGATTTCCACGGCTTCCTGCTCCCCATAGACTATTCCAATATAACAGAGGAACATCTGGCGGTAAGGAATAAGGCCGGCATATTTGACCTCTCGCATATGGGCGAGATAGAGGTCTCCGGCAAGCGGGCGCTTGGCTTTATTCAGAGGATTATTACTAACGACGCAGAAAAACTCCAGGACGGCAAAGCGCTTTACACACCCGTCTGCAACGAGCGCGGCGGCGTAGTGGATGATATTATTCTATACCGCTTTAGTGATGAAAGATTTCTGCTTATAGTAAATTCAGCAAATAGACAGAAGATGTTCGAGTGGCTGATAGGGAACCAGGCAGAGGGGGTAAAGGTGAATGACCTAAGTGACGAGTTCGGTATGATTGCCGTACAGGGCCCCTTATGCGCCACCATAGTGGCAAGAACCCTGGGTAGCGAGGAGGCTAATCTTAAGCGCTTCCACTTTGTTGCCAGAAAGGAGGGAACTACAACCACCATCATCTCGAGGACCGGATACACGGGGGAAGACGGTTTTGAGATCTATACACCCGTATCAGAGTGTGAGGCCATGTGGAACAGGATTATGGCTGCGGGGAGACGGGCAGGACTCCTGCCTGCGGGTCTTGGTGCCAGGGACACACTCAGGCTGGAGGCGGGATTGCTCCTGTATGGAAACGACATAGACGATGATACCACGCCACTTGAGGCCGGTATCGGCTGGACGGTCAAATTTCATAAGGAAGATTTTATAGGTAAGGCCGCCCTGTTAGCCCAGGAGGCATCAGGCATTCAAAAGAGGTTAGTGGGCCTTGAACTTGTAGAAAGGGGAGTCCCCAGGGCTGGACACCCTATTTATGCAGATTCCAGCACCGTTGGTAAGGTCACGAGTGGCACTCATAGCCCATTCTTCAAAAAGGGCATTGCCATTGGCTATGTAGAGGAAGAGCGCTCTAAGGCGGGCACCCCCCTTTGCGTGGGCATCAGGGGCAGAAAGCTGGGTGCAAGGGTCGTCAGACTGCCGTTTTATCGTTTCAGGACAGACAGAAAAGTTTCTACTCTTTAGGAGGCTAAATGGATTTTCCGACCGATATATCATACACAGATACCCATGAATGGGTGAGGGCTAACGGCTCCGGGCCAGCGGTGGTAGGTCTTACGGCATATGCCCAGGAGCAGTTAAGAGATGTGGTCTTTATAGAGCTGCCGAAGGTCGGTAAAAAATTCAGGGCCAAGGACCCCTGCGCCGTGGTGGAATCCGTAAAGGCCGCCTTTGACATCTATGCACCGGCCTCCGGAGAGATTGTCAGCGTCAATACCGAACTGGATGGTGCCCCACAGCTCGTGAACGAGGACCCCTACGGAAAGGGGTGGATATTTACCATCAAGTTGAGCACCCCCGGCGAACTCAATTCCCTGATGTCTGCCGAGGAATACAAACAGCTGTGTGAAAAGGAAAGGCATTAAATGGACTACGTCCCGCATACGGATAAAGACAAGAAGCAGATGATCACACAAATGGGCGTTGGCTCCGCCGATGAACTCTTTCAGGTAGTGCCGGAGGAGCTAAGAGGTATTTCGGTGGATATACCAGGCGCCATCTCTGAGCAGGAGCTTCTTGCACATCTTAAGGGATTGAGCAAAAAGAATTGCAATCTCGACGAGCATCCTGCCTTTCTTGGCGCAGGCACCTACGAGCACTTCTGCCCGAGTATAGTGGACCATCTGGCGTCCAGGGGCGAGTTTCTGACATGTTACACACCGTATCAGGCAGAAGCCAGCCAGGGTACGCTCCAGACGATATACGAGTTCCAGACACTGGTTGCCGAGCTCACCGGAATGGACGTGGCCAACGCCTCCCTATACGATGGCGCCACTGCGCTGGTAGAGGCCGCACTACTGGCGCTTAGACACACGGAAAGGAATAAGCTTATCATCTCCAAGGCCGTCCACCCGGAGTATAGAGAGGTCTTGCGAACCTATCTAAGCCACCTTGACACCACCATCATTGAGACGGAAGTGCCGGGCGGCGTTACAGACGCCAGGGCACTCCAGGCCACGATGGACTCAGATACGGCGGCTTTGCTGGTACAAAACCCAAACTTCTTCGGCTGTCTGGAGCAAGATCTGGATGAATTGTCAGCGGCTGCCCACCAGAAGGGCGCATTGTTCATTAGCTGCGTAAATCCCGTATCCCTTGGGATCGTAAGACCCCCAGGCGAATATGATGCAGACATAGCGGTTGGAGACGCACAACCACTCGGCAACTATCCATATTATGGAGGACCCCACGTAGGCTTCTTTGC
>JAUXLO010000159.1 GCA_030623665.1 Planctomycetota bacterium | reverse complement strand
CTCACCGCCTAACACATTATACTATAGAGAGGCCGTCCATCTAGAGAAATAAGACAGGGGGCAGGCCTAAGACGTGTTGACACTAAGGCTTGCTTTTCGACTTGTCGAGCTATATAATTATGAGTTTAGTATTCCATAGACTTTGCTTAACTTGTGCTACTGCGGAAAGATAGGAACTTTTTATGAGACGGGTGTACCTTGACAACTCTTCTGCCACGCTTCTTCATCCGAAGGTGGCGGAGTTTATGACGTCTTTATTGAAGGAAAATCTTGCCAACCCCTCAAGCCTCCACGCGCCGGGCCGGAGGGCCAGGGAGGTGCTTGATGAGGCGAGGGGACGAGTGGCAGGGCTTATAGGCGCAAGGCCGGAGGAGATTATCTTCACCTCCAGCGGCACGGAGGCCAATAACCTGGCTATGAAGGGCATGGCCATGGCGTATAAGGATAAGGGCAGGCACATAATCACCTCGCACATAGAGCATCTCTCCGTGCTGAATCCCCTGACCCGGCTGGAGAAGATGGGATTCAAGGTGACCAGGGTCCCCGTGGATAGTGACGGCCTGCTGGACCCGGCCGAGGTGGAAAAGGCCATTACGCCGGAGACCATATTTGCATCCATCATGCTGGCAAACGGCGAGGTGGGTACAATAGAACCCATCAAAGACATAGCCGCGGTATTAAAGAAAAAGGACATAAGGCTTCACACCGATGCGGTGGCAGCGGCAGGCAATATACCTGTGGACATAAAGGCGCTCGGCGTTGACGCCCTGAGCCTGTCGGCAAACCAGTTCTACGGCCCGTCGGGGGCAGGGGCGCTCTTTGTAAGGGGAGGCGTCAGGGTAAGGCCCCAGATAGACGGCGGCGTCCAGGAGGGCGGCAGGAGGGCCGGCACAGAGGACCTGCTGGCCGTTGCGGGGATGGGCAAAGCGGCCGAACTGGCGGCTGAAGAGATGCCCGAAAGGGCAAACAGGCTGCGTTCACTGAGGGATACCCTGAGAGACAGGCTTACAGGAAATATTGACCACATCCATCTCTCGGGCCACCCGGCGCAGAGGCTTCCGGGCAGTCTCAGCCTGTGTGTCGAGTTCGTAGAGGGCGAGTCTATACTCCTGTTTCTCGACATGCAGGGTGTGGCCGTTACCAGCGGTTCCGCCTGCACATCCAGGGCGCTGAAGGCCTCCCACGTACTGCTGGCCATGGGTGTTGATGTTGCGGTGGCGCAGGGGTCTCTACACCTCAGTCTTGGCATGAACACTACGGAGGAGGATGTAGAGTATGTAGCGGAGGTAATGCCGCCCATCGTAGAGAGACTAAGGCAGATGTCCCCGCTTTATGAAAAGGTGAAGCGTGAGGTAAAGGCATGAGCGGCCCTTACAGTGAGAAGGTGATGGAGCACTTCGCCAATCCGCATAACGTGGGGGAACTTGATGACGCCAACGGTGTGGGCGAGGTAGGCAACCCGGCCTGCGGGGACATTATGAAGATGTACATAAAGGTGGAAGATGACGTTATAGTGGACACCAGATTTAAGACCTTCGGCTGCGGTGCGGCCATAGCCACCTCCAGTATGGCCACGGACCTGATAAAGGGCAAGACGGTGGATGATGCACTTGGGGTGACAAATAAGGCAGTGGCCGAGGCCCTGGGCGGGCTGCCCAAGCAGAAGCTCCACTGTTCGGTGCTGGCCGAGAAGGCCATTCAGGCCGCCATCGATGACTATCTAAGGAGGACCACCGGCAAGGGCCTTGATCTGAAAAAAGGCCCGCACGAGCACACGCACGAGGGCGATGAAGAGGAAGGACATGAAGGCTGATGTAAGCCTTGACTGTTATGGGCTTCTATGTCCTATGCCCATCTTTAAGACCGCAGAGAGGATAAAGGAGCTGCTGCCGGGGCAGGTCCTTGAAGTCATCGCCACGGATGAGGGTATAAAGGCCGACATAAGGGCCTGGTGCCAGACCACGGGCAATGAGTTCCTTGGGATAGAAGAGGCCGATGGCGAGTACAGGGCCTATGTAAGGAAGGTGAATAAGTCAGATTAAACTTGTAGGGGAGATCCCAGGGAATGTCCAGACCTCCAATATCCGTTTGCATAATAACCCACAACGAGGAATCGAAGATCCGCAGCTGTCTGGAGGGCGTAAAATGGGCCGAGGAGATAGTGGTCGTAGATTCCGGAAGCACGGACAAGACGGTGGAGATATGCAAGGAGTACACGGACAAGGTGTACCACAGACCCTTTCCCGGACATATACAACAAAAGAACAATGCCCTGGACCTGGCCAGCCATGAATGGGTCCTCTGCATCGATGCCGATGAACGTGTTTCTCGTGAACTTGCGGAGGAGATCCAGAAAGAGCTTTCTGTAAATAATAACGTCTGCGCCGGCTATTTCCTACCAAGACACACGTACTTCCTCGGCCGGTGGATAAACCACTGTGGGTGGTATCCCGATTACAAGCTCCGGTTATTTAAAAAAGACCTTGGCAGGTGGGGAGGCGTAAATCCCCACGACCGTGTCACACTTGAAAGCGGGCTTACCAAGAATCTGAACGGAGACATATGCCACTTCAGCTATGATGACGTCTCCTCCCAACTTGCTACGGTTAACAAGTTTACCAGCATCTTTGCCGAGCAAATGCAGGAGGAGGGAACAAGTTTCGGCCTTTCCTCTATAATCTTCAGGCCTATAGGGCGGTTCTTTTCCATGTATTTTGTAAAAAGAGGCTTCCTGGACGGTGTTCCGGGACTTATTATCTCTGTCATGGGCTCGATGTACTCGTTTCTGAAATATGCCAAGTGCTGGGAGATTCAGAACACAAGGGATAAGGACGGTAAAGAGGGGTAATCGTTAGTCGTGAAGGTGCTATTTATTTTCTGCAGCTGGAACTCTTCACTCGCCTACAGTGAGGGCGTGGGGGTGCTCTCTGCCTGCCTGAAGAGGGCGGGACACGAAACGAAGCTTTTATACATCCACAAGGATATGCACCCCTTTGACCTGGAGAAGATAAAGGCTGAAGTCCTGGACTTTGACCCGGGCCTGGTAGCCCTGTCCACCTGCCCCAAACAATCCCAATATGTCACGCAAATAAGCGGAGCCATCCTTCCATGCCTGTCCGTCCCTATAATCGCCGGAGGCGTCCACCCCACCCTCTGCACGGAAGACGTGGCAAAAACGCCCGATATAGACATACTGTGCGTGGGGGAGGGGGAGCAGGCACTGGTGGAACTGGCCAGCGCCCTCGACTCGGGGACAGATATAACACCAATAAGAAACCTCTGGGTAAAGAATAACGGACAGATACATAGAAATGCCCCCAGGCCCTATCAGGGTCTGGATGAGATCCCCTTTTCAGACAGGAGTATCTTCGACTTTCAGCGGCTCATAGACCTCAAGAACGGATGGGTGGACATGATGGCCGGGAGAGGTTGCCCATACCTGTGCACCTACTGCTGGAACGAAAGCTACCGCAAGATATACAAGAAGGAGTTGGGTTCGGGTTCTGGCCCTTATATCAGGTTCAGGAGGCCCACCCGGGTGGTATCGGAGATAAAGGAGATACTCGGAAATTATGAGAACATAAAGACCTTCAGTTTTAATGACGACACCTTTACGTTGAGTAAGAGATGGCTTGCAGAGTTTTGCTCCCTGTATAAAAAAGAGGTTGATATGCCTTTTGTCATAAACAGCCATCTAAATAATATTGAAGACGACGTGCTGGATTTATTAAGGGAGGCCGGGTGTGAACTTATCAGGATAGGCATTGAGTCCGGCAACGCCCGAATCAGAAAAGAAATTCTCAAACGCCATGCTGCAGGTAACAAGGAAGTGGCCGACAACATCAGACGGATTAAGGAAAGGGGCATCAGGGTCTTGACGTATAATATGATCGGACTGCCCACCGAAACAAAGGAAGACGTTCTGGACACCATAAAACTTAATGCCCAGTGCGCCCCGGATGTGATAAAAATCCTTACCTTCTACCCGTACAAGAACACCCCCATCTACGATTTCTGTGTTAAACACGGTTTTCTGGACCCCGACCACGATGAGCTGCCCAACTACTATGAAGGCACGGTG
>JAUXLO010000138.1 GCA_030623665.1 Planctomycetota bacterium | reverse complement strand
CGACAGGTCCCCGGCAGCATCCTGCCTGGACTTCTTCAGCGCTTCACCCTCCATGGAGTTCACGTTGCCAGCCAGCTTTTCCCTCACAGACAGCAACGACTTCTTGTAGCTGGCCAGGTCCTTAGCATTCATCTCTCTCTCCTACCATAATAAACAAGTTCAAAATAATATCAGTGCCCTTCCGTAAACAATGCTATGAAAATTGGTCAGGGAAGTCAAGAAGAAAGCCATTTCTCCCCCCTCAACGGCCGACAAATCATGAGTAAAAAAAGTTTTAAGTCAACAAAATTTTTCCTTGCATAGGGTAGGGGGGTATGGTATACTTATTGTGGAGATAGGAATGAGGGGGAGAATATGGAGCTTATAAGAAAACTGTTTAAGAAGCTGAAAAGAAACGCTGGCTTTACTTTACCTGAGGTGGCGGCAGTGGTAGCAATAACGGCGACCCTGGCAGCGATCATAGTACCTGTGGCAGTTGACCAGATAGAGAAAAGCCGTATTGCCAGAGCAGGAGTGGACATAGACGCTATCCACGGGGCTATCCAGCTGTTTTTCGGGGACACTGGTGAGTGGCCAGACAGGACCGGCACATTCTCTCCCGATGGCATTGATGTTCTGAGGAGTGGGAGGCCTGGATTGCCTAATTTCCTAACAACCGATGAAGATCTACTTTTTTCAAGTGCCGGTTCTCCCCTTTTTCCCGGCATTGAAGAGGGGGACACACCAGACCCTATGCTCGGCTACACAGACTGGGTTACATACACCGTCTTAGTGGACGAACTAGTGAACCATTTGACACTGGATAACCCGCTAGGTTCAAGCTCCTTTTTACAGTCAAACCACGTCTACATATTGTCCGATGTAAACTGGAATGGGCCCTATATGCCTCAGATATTCAATGACCCATGGGGCAGAAATTACCTAGTGTATGCAAGGGCCTTTACAGTCCCCAGTACAGAGGCGGCTGATCTTAATCGTGATGGGATTATTGATTCCATCGAAGCCTTTGGGCTAGATATGTACGTGTGGATAATCAGCGGCGGGCCGAACGAGACCCTGGAGACAGATGTAACGTCACCTGTCCTGAATAATAACCCTTTTGTCGATAGCAACGGTAAACCTCTGAGGTCTACAGTATCTGACGACATAGGGATGATGGTGTTCAAGGCAAGGGAAGGCATATCTGGTGTAACCAGGGGTGGCGCCAGCATGTAATAACGGCCTTAAACAGAAAACAAGGAGTCTTGGCAAACATTTAAACATCTTGGGGGAGGTATCATGCCAAAAGAAATGACCCTTACAAAACGAGGAACACCGCATAACGAGGAAATAATTCGTCTTAAAAGGATCGAGGGCCAGGTGCGCGGTATCCAAAAGATGATAGATGACCGCAGGTACTGTGTAGACATAATAACCCAGCTCCTGTCCATCTCCTCCGCCATTGCGCGCGTCCAGGAGCGTATCCTCAAGAGACACATTGAGCACTGTGTCACACAGGCCATGCGCTCAGGCAGGGAAGAAGACAAACAGGAAAAGATACAGGAGATTATAGACGTCCTGAAAAACTTTGGAAAGTAGGGACCTGCTATGACACCAAGCATGACGAGAAATAACCAGAAAATAAGCCTGTCAATAACACGGATGAGGTGCGCCTCCTGTGCAGGCAGTATAGAAAAGGCCCTGCTCAAGGTTGCCGGCGTGGAGGAGGCACGGGTAAACTTCGCTACAGGGCAGGCCACCATAAGAGGAAGTGCAGCCAGAAAGGCGCTGGAGGCAGCGGTAAAAGCCCTGGGCTACGGCGTAAGGAAGAAAGATACGCAGAATGAGGGCCTGAAGCCTTTGGCTCCGTTAATACGCCTTATTTCGGCCGCCAGTCTCACTATCCCGGTATTTGTTATCAGCATGTTCGGTCTAAAGTTCCCGTACTCAGACTACGTCCTGCTTGGACTTACCACCATAGTAGTCTTCGGTGCAGGCTCCGAATTCTTCATAGGCGCCTTTAAACAGCTCAGACACTTGAGGGCTAACATGGACACTCTCGTGTCTATGGGCAGCGCAACCGCTTACATATACAGTACTGTGGAGCTCGCCACTGGCGGAAAGGAATTCTACCTTGAAACAGCCGCAATAATCATAACACTCGTGCTAGTCGGGCGTTATCTCGAATCAAGAGCCAGGGCAAAGACAACCAAGGCCATAGAAAAGCTGGCATCTCTGGCACCACCCACTGCCACCTGTCTCAGGGAGGGTAAAGAGGTGGTGGTGCAACTGGACGAGCTCCGGCCGGCAGAGAAAGTAATCATAAGACCCGGCGACAGGATTCCCGCCGACGGCACAGTAATAGAGGGCCAGACCACCATAAACGAATCCGTACTCACCGGTGAAAGCATGCCCGTGGAGAAGGTCCCGGGTGACCAGGTGCAGGCGGGCACGATTAATAATAACGGCAACATCCTTTTTAAAATAGATAAACTAGGGGAAGACACCACGCTCGCCCATATAATCAGGCTCGTGAGGGAGGCCCAGGCCTCGAAGGCGCCTGCCGAGCGGCTCGCCGACAAGGTCTCTGGAATTTTTGTGCCTGCCGTACTTGGTATAGCCTCAGTGACCGCTGGCGTCTGGCTGGGTCTTGGCCACCCGCTTGCCATGGCTCTGAGTGCGTCTATGGCCGTCTTGCTGATATCCTGTCCATGTGCGCTTGGGCTTGCCACGCCCACCGCCATTACAGTAGGGATTGGTCGTGCTGCGGAGATGGGCATACTGATAAGAAACGCAGAGAGCCTGGAGGAGGCCTCGAAGCTGAACACCTTACTTTTCGATAAAACGGGCACTATAACACGCGGGGAGCCGAGCGTCACAGACTTCTATAACACCTCGGATATGCCTGAAGATGAATTACTCTCTATCGTAGCCTCTGCAGAAAGGCCGTCTGAACACCCGTTTGCTCGGGCCATCGTGGGGTACGCTACGGCGAGAAAGGCCCTGGTCAAGACCGTGACGGGCTTCGAGGCCATTAGCGGTGAGGGCATAACCGCAAGTCTGGACGGGCTCAACGTCATTATAGGAAGCGAGCAAATGCTTAGAGACAAGGGTATAGATACAACAACCTTCCATAAGGAGGCGACAGAGATAAAAGGGGGCGGCAAGACCCTCGTCTATGCGGCAATGAACGGGAGTATCATCTCCATCGTTGCTCTCCAGGACACCCCGCGAGACAAGGCAAAAAGTGCCATTGAGGAGATAAAGGCCCTCTCCATAGAACCTGTTATGTTAACGGGTGACCACGAAGACACCGCCCGGGAGATAGCACGCCAGGTCGGGATCCAGAGATTCAAGGCAGGGCTGAAACCGGCAGATAAGGTGGCTGAATTGCACCGGGAAAAGGATGAAGGAAAAAAGGTTGGGATGGTCGGTGACGGCATAAACGACGCACCCGTACTGGCAGCCGCAGACGTCAGCTTCGCCATCGGCACGGGCACGGACGTCGCCATAGAGACCTCCCAGATAACACTGGTAAAAGGCGACATAAAAAAGGCCGCAGAGGCCGTGGCGCTGAGCCGCCAGACGATGAAGATAATAAAACAAAACCTCTTCTGGGCCTTCTCTTACAATATCGTGGCCATACCCGTAGCGGCACTGGGACTCCTTAACCCCATAATAGCTGCAGCGTGCATGGCCTTCAGTTCCATACTGGTTGTATTAAATTCATTGAGACTCAGGAGATATAAGCCCAGATCTGGAACGGGCCGCCGGGCATCTAAAAAGCGTTCCCTGAAATGCTGTGAGCTGAATAAGTCAGAGACAAACATATACGCAAGAAGGTAACCAAAAACCAAAATCAACCCGTTCTTGCAAAAGTTATACGGATTCGATGCAGTACTTACTAGATTAAGGAGGAAGACAGATGAATTTCGGTGTAATCCTGGGAAGCCTGCTGGGTATTCTGGCACTACTGGTCGTATTTAATTCACTGAGGCTTAGGAGGTCTAAGCCCACATCCAGGACGGCCAGCCATGCACCTGCAAGGCGTTCACTGAAATGTTGTGACCTGAACAAACCAAGTATGAACGTGTTCGGGAGGAGGAGGTGAAAATGACCAGGAAACCATTTTTGGCGTGTTGTACTGATTCAACGTAACACTTAACGATTTAAGGAGGATGGAAAGATGAAGTTCAGCGTAATTTTGGGATGTCTGTTGGGTATCCTGGCACTGAGCGTTGTGTCAATGGATTATGACGGCACGGCCCTGGCCCAGGAATCCATAAAGGCAGTGTGTCCCACTTGCGGTGAAAAGGACGTCCTCAGGAAGGGTATGGGCATCACCCCGCTAGAGAAGACCATGTACTGTCCCGACTGCAAGGGTAAAGGCGCCCAGCATGTCTGCGAGAAATGCGGCGCAGAGGTTGTAGCCTGCAGCATGTGCGAGAAGGTTATAGCTGTGGTGGAAAGAGAAACGATCGATACAGCATGTCCTTTTTGCGCGGAAAAGGTCACCCTCAGGAAGGGTATGGGTATGACCGCCATAGAGGAAGTAATGGTCTGCCCCTACTGCAAGGGTGAAGGTGCTGAGCATGTCTGCGAGAAATGCGGTGCAGAGATTGGGACATGTCCCACGTGCCTCGAGCTCCTGGCAGCAGGAGCAGAAGAAGTTAAGGCGGTGTGCCCGCAGTGCAAGGTAGTGAGGACGCTGAAAAAAGGCACAGGCATTGTTGCCCTGCAGAAGACAATGAAGTGTCCTGCCTGCGAGAAGCCCATCAAGGGGTTTAAGTCCCATGCATGTAGCGAGTGCGGTACACACATGGCTCTTTGCCCTATCTGCAAAGAGACCATTTAGTTAGTTTCTGGAGGGGTAAGTAGTACCAGGGGGGCCCGGTTCATCACCGGCCGCGGCCCCCCTCCCCTCTTGGAAAAGAGGGGCTCTATCGTCATTTATCAGGAGAGGATATATGAGAAACTTTTTTGAGCATTTATCTATATTACTGCTCTTTTTTTATCTGGTCTTTGAGGCTGGGACCGCCTCCGCCGAGGAGATGGAACCCCTGGAGTCTCAGGAACCTCCCCTGACGATAAGGTGGGTGGTAGAAGAGGCCTTGAGCAGCAACCCTAACATACGGGCCTCCTTCAACCGCTGGGAGGCGTCTCAGGAGGCCATCGACAGCGCTAAGTCACTTG
>JAUXLO010000125.1 GCA_030623665.1 Planctomycetota bacterium | reverse complement strand
TTACCTTGTGCTTAAAGGGATGGTAGTTGTTTGCCGGCCAGTAGGCGTTTCTTTCGTTAAGCGGATACGTGAGGTCTATTACCTGCGCCTTGCCCTCTATAACGGACTCCAGTGGGCCCTGCTCGTGGCCCGCGGCGGTCGGGAGGTATAGCGTTAACACCAAGATGAAGTGTATAAGGCACAAGTGCCTCATGGCATGAGTCTCCGTCAGGGATATAGGCAGAGCTGTCTGTGCCGGAAGAGATGATTGGCGGCGGTGCGCCGGGCCTTCACCGGAGGTCTCTAGCGGCAATCCCACATGCTCCAGCGGCCCCAGTCCACCACCTTTTTGCCGTCCGGCAGGAAATATAATACACCGGAGCGTGTCTTGGTGCACTCGATGAAACCGGTGGTGCGCGTCAGACTCTGGATGATGTCCCTCCGGTCGTAGTATTCCACCTGTCCCCAGTGATAGGGGGGCTTTTCGTCATCCGCAAGCGCTTTGATGTCGAGCTCTCGCGCAAAGACGTTGCCCTCGTCGAGACGTTCCTTTCTCACCATAACTTTATAGGTATAGGAGTCCGTGACCTCTACCTCTACCAGCTCGGGTGCGCCCTCCGTCTTTTTATCGGTGGCCTCTTCTCTGGGTATATTGAACACGTCTATGTGCTGGGCATTGATTGGGTTGCAAGGCGGCAATAACAGGGTCGAGAGCCATAAGGCAACAGCCGCACAGCAGAGTTTTATTATAAAATTTCTCTTTATTATCATGGATTAGCTCTCCTCAAGAATAGCGGGTAACAGACGATGCTGTAAGGATACATGAGAAGGGAGGTTGTGTCAACCGGTGTGTTGGGTCTTGAAGTGGCCCGATAAACGGAGCAACGGTATTTTTAATCGAAGAGCCTCGAAACGTCCTCGAGGCTTTGGAAGACGCAGTCGGCGTCTTTGAGATACTCCGCAGGCAGGGACGTGGTTAAGGCAAGACACGTAAGGCCCGCCCGTTTGGCGGACGTGATTCCGGCCGGAGAGTTTTCTATTACCAGACAGCGTTCTTTACCGGTCTCCAGGAGCTCTACGCCCTTAAGGTAGGGTTCGGGGTCGGGTTTCTTGCGCGAGGCGGTCGCCGCCGTTACCAATACGTCGAAGAGGTCTTTCAGGGCCTCTTCTTGATGTAAAATCCTTTCTACCACGTCCTTGTTTGTGCCGGTCACAAGGGCCAGTTTAAACCCGAGGGCCTTGAGCCGGGAGAGGAACTCTTTAATATCAGGGATGAGCCGGACCTTGAATATGGAGTTGAGGATACGGTTCTTGTGGTCGATTACCTTATTCATGTCTTCATTGCTCAGGGAGACCCCCTTTTCCGCACAGAGCTGTATAACAGTCTCCCGTTGGTCCATACCTTCCTTGAGGTATATGTCGGTGTCCGTGACCTCTATGCCCACGGCGGCAAAGGCCTCTTTCCATGCCCTCTGGTGAAACGGCATGCCGTCTATCACAACACCGTCCATGTCGAGCATGACCGCCTTGAGGTCTTTGGGCACCTTAAAGGTCTTCACCATCGCTCCCCCTCCATCCAAAATGTGTGTAGGCCTGTATTTCCCCGCGGGATATCTTCTCCTGTAGTTTTTTCCTGAGCCACGACTTGAACGCGCGTCTGGTCCAGGGGATGAGGAATGACAGGCCGAGGCAATCGGTTATAAGGCCGGGGGTGATGAGCATTGTGCCGGCGATTAACACCAGTGCCCCGTCAAAGAGGCTTTCGGCAGGTATCCTCCCCTGGTCTAATTCCCAGCGTGCCTGGCGGAGGACCGCCATGCCCTGGCCCTTCGCAAGCAGCCCGCCTGCGATCCCCGTGCCGATTACCACCCCGATAGTGGCAATGACGCCGATATAGTTCCCCAGCTTCAGCAAGAGGTACAGCTCTATCAGGGGTACGATTGTAAAGAGCAGAAAGAGTCTAAGAAGCATCTCCGTTACTCCCCGGAAGGGCTGGATGTTGGTCTGCGTTTGAGCCAGAGGAGGCCTGCCGCAACGGCGCCGAAGGTGTCGGCCATCCAGTCCCCTATCTCCGGCAGCCTTTCAGGCGTATAACTCTGGTGGTATTCGTCTAAGGCGCCGTAGGCCGAGGTTAACAGTACGGCTAACAGCAGTGACTTCTTGATGCCTCGTCCTGAGGGCTCCCTCGCCCAACAAATAAGATAGCAGAGGACGGCGAACTCAATAAAGTGTATGCCCTTATCCGCATGTGGTATGGGTATATATGGAATGGGAGAGACAGGCCTCGAAGAGGCCAAGAATATAAGGGCCGCCCACAATATGGCGGGAGACCATCGTAACCAGGATGTATTTGAGTAGTTAATGTTTGGCATCGTCTATACCGGTTAAGGAGACAAAGGCCCTAGGTAGCATCCTCGTTGCTCCCTTGAGGTTCCAGATGCGTTAAGGCTGCTTTGCGCCAAAGGAGGCCCACAGCAACAGCGCCAAAGGTGTCAGCCCACCAGTCTCCTGCCTCCGGATGTCTCAGGGGGGTGAAGCTTTGATGGAGCTCGTCTGTAGCGCCATAGGCCGCTGACGTTAATATGGCAATCCACATTATTCTGTTCAGACTCCGCCTCGAAGGCTCCAGTGCCCAACAGATCAAATAGCACAGGAGGCCAAACTCTATAAAGTGCATGACCTTGTCCGCATGCTGCATTGGTACGACGGGCACGGGGGCATACGTTGAGGAGCTCCAGAATATAAGGGCGGCATACAGTGTGGCGGGAAGCCATCGTAACCATGATGTATTTGAGTAGTCGGGGTCTGGTGTCATCTATGGTGCTTTATCCTTTTCCCATTTGCTTTTAAACAGTTTCAGCCAGTAGTCTACTTCATTCTCCGAGGGCCCCTGGTACTTGGCCATCGGCTCGGCACGCGGACGGGTTTTTTCTTTTTTGGAGGGCCCGGTTATCTTTTTATAAAATTCCTGGGGTTCAGTAACCTGGCAACCTGAGGCCCTGGCCTCCCTGATAATCCCCTTGTCTGAGGTAACTATGCACATATTCCTGGGGTTCGGCAAGGAGCTGATAAGGTTCATTATATCCTCATCGGCGGTGGTGCCCTTTGAAAATAGGACATTTATTCCCCCGCGGACCTGCTTCTCGGAAGGGCCGAAGTCCTCACCCTCCTGGGCCCTGCCGTCAAACACCACGGTGAACTCCTGACGGCTTTTCTCTTTATATCTTGACAGTGCCTCTAAAAGGGTCTCTCTGGCCATCTCCATGCTCTCTTTGTCCACGACCCGTTCAAGTGTGGGGACGGCAAAGATAAGATTATATCCGTCTATTATTATGTGCATTGAAATCTCTGCAAAACCTCGCCAGGGGACGCAGCGGGTCCGACTAAGCCGTGCGTAAAGGGAGTCTCTGCCAACCCAGGAGGGGTCGTCTTAGTATGTCTTTTGCGAAGGTCTCGCATCAAGTAAGTTCCCCGTCTCTCATTACTATGCGCCCGCCGACTATTACCGCCACGGACTGACCCCGTAGTCTCCATCCCTCAAAGGGGCAGTTCCTGGAAAGTGACTCAAATTTAGCGGTATCTACCATCCATTCCCTCTCAGGGTCTATTACGGTGATATCTGCCCTGGCCCCCTTTTTAAGCGAACCGCCGTTCAGGCGGAAGATGGCCGAAGGCGTTGAGGACATCATCCTGATTGCGTGCATGAGAGAGATTATCCCTGGCTGTACAAGCCTTGTGAGCACGAGGCCCAGCGTGGTCTCAAGTCCGATAAAACCGGGGGTGCCTGCCTTCTTGTCCTCTTCCCTGTGCGGCGCATGGTCGGAGGCGATTACGTCTATTATACCTTCTTTGAGCGCCTCTAGTAAGGCATCTCTATCCCCCCTTGAGCGCAGCGGCGGGTTCACTATAGCCCGCAAGCCGCCGGGGTCTCTGAAGCTGTCTTCAAGGAGGAGGTGGTGGGGTGTAACCTCGCACGTGACGGGTGTGCGGCTGCGCTTCTTTGCACGGCGTATTATCTCCAGCGACTCCGTCATGCTCACATGTGAGAGGTGTATCTGCGCACGGTTCGCCTCTGCCAGAAGGACGTCACGTGCAATGAAATTGGGCTCATTATGAAAATCCTCTCCGGGTCTGAAGCCAAGCCTTTTACTTCTTTTGGTGAGAGAAAAGCTGGAGTCTTCGCTGTGGCAGCTTAGTGGCAAGTTGTTCTCTGCGGCAAGCCGGCAGACCTCGCCCATCAGTTTTTCTTCCACTACGGGGTTGCCGTCCTCGGACAGGGCCTTTACCAAAGGGTGGCCGCTCAGTCCTTTTATGTCAGTTATGTCCTGTCCCTGCATATCCAGCGTCATGGAGGCCTTTACGTAGGTCTTTACCAAGCCAGTACCTGCGATACGTTTTTGTAGTTCATCCACCCGCTTGCAGGAGTCAACGGGCGGTGTGGTGTTCGGCTCGCAGAGGACCGTGGTAAAACCGCCCTTTGCGGCGGCACGCGTGCCGCTCCGTATGGTTTCCCTGGCCTTTTCTGCGTCTTCCCCGCCCTGTCTGCCTGACTCCCTGAGGTGGACGTGACAGTCAACCAGTCCCGGGGTGACTATGCAGCCCCTGGCGTCTATAATCTCCGCATCTCCCTGTAATTTTATATCAGCCGAGACCCCGGTGATGCTGTCTCCCTCGACCAATACGTCCAGCCGCCCGTCAAGCCCTGCGGAAGGGTCGATTACACGGCCGTTCTTTATCAGTACTTTTGAAGTCATTTCTCTGGCTTGCGCGGCGTTATAAGAATTCATGTAGCGGGCAGGCCTTGCAAGAGGGTTCCCGCGGTTTGCAGTACGTCTTGCCCACCTGCACCAGGAGTGCATGATACTCGTTGTACATGGCAGCGTCCTCCGGGAGGTTGTCCTCGAAGAAGGACTTTATGTCGTCATACGTACTCTCCTCGAACATGAGGTTGTGCCGGACGAGTATGCGGTAGGTGTAAGCGTCTACCACAAAACTGGGCAGATTGCCCGCGTATAGCAGGATGGAATCGGCCGTCTCGGGCCCGATGCCCTTAACCGATAACAACTCCTCCCTCAGTCCCTGCAGGTCCCGGGAGAACATCTTTTCGATGTCTCCATCAAAGCGATTGACGAACCATTTTATGAGGCCCTTTAAGCGCTTCGCCTTTATGTTGAAATAGCCCGAAGGGCGGATGAGCTGCGCCAGTTGGTCTGTTCTCATATTGTGTATGGCCGTTGCGCTCAGTTTTCCGGCCTGTTTAAGGTTGTCTATGGCCCTTTCCACGTTGCCCCAGTTGGTGTTCTGTGTCAGCACCGCACCCACCATCACCTCAAAGGGCCCGTCTCCCGGCCACCAGCGCTGCGGCCCGAAGTTTTTCAAGAGTTTGTCATAATACTTCTTAAGTATCCTTGAATTATTCATAAGCAACTACGTTATCAGATGTCCCCTGTTAAATCAACAAGCTCTAAACTGCGCGGGAAATTGTCGGGCTGCAAAAGTATTTCTTTAGGAAAATATCCGCAAAAAGCAGTGGCCGTGATTGAGCGCAAGAATTAGTTAATCCTCCAGCAAAAAGGTGTTATAATTGCCACCACACATATTATTAAGAGGGGTTGTGGCCCTGCCGTCATGCCGGAGGTCAAAGGCATATCGCAGGGCGAGAAGCCCTGCGATACCCATTAAAATATTTATCTTACCTAAAAGATATGCCCAAGAGACTAAAGCTGATAGTCAACCCCATAGCCGGCGGCGGTTA
>JAUXLO010000192.1 GCA_030623665.1 Planctomycetota bacterium | reverse complement strand
GGTGGTAGTCCTGCGATGTGCCTATGTTTGCGTTGACCTTTGTCCTAAGTCCCTCTCCGATGCCAAGGACACCCTTTGTGCGCCCTCTATTCCTGTGGCGATTGAAGGGTAATACCACCTTTCCCTCAACAATTTTCTTCCTGAGTACCTCGGCGTCGCAGCCCTCATCTTTGGCCGCGCGGCGCATCTCTTCGGTTATTATGCCATCTCTTGCCTTAAGTAATTGTGTCATTTCTTGCCCTGCAATCGGCCCCTCGAGGCCGTCTTTGTCAGTGAATAAAACCTTCTCAGTTCTTCCCCGGTTAGACGGCGGAATCTCCCGGGCCTAAGCCTCGGGTCCGACAGCCAGCCTATCTTGATTCTCTTTAAAGACCTGACGGTGAGGCCGAGTCTGGCGAGTATCCGTCTTACTTCCCTGTTGTGGCCCTCACGGAGCCTTATCTCAAGAACAGTGTTGTTCCTTCCTCTTCGTATAACTCTCACCCCGGCGGGCAGGGTCTTGCCTCCAGAAAGCCATACCCCCTTGCCCAGTGAGCCTTTAAGGCTGTCTGCGTCTACCCGTCCATCCACCTCCACACGATAGGTCTTGGGGACGCCGTGCCGGGGGTGGCTCAGGAGGTTCGTAAACTCACCGTCATTGGTGATTATTATCAGCCCTTCGCTGTCTTCGTCAAGCCGCCCCACCGTATAAACCCTCTGAGGGACGTCCGGGAGCAGGTCTATGGCCCTGGGCCTGCCGAGTTCGTCGCGGTTGGTGCACACAAAACCCCTTGGTTTGTTAAGCAGGTAATAGACCTTCTTTTCGTCGCGTACGCGAACTCCGTCGCAGCATATCTCACTTTTTTGAGGGTCTACGGTAACGCCCATCTTCTTGACGACATTTCCGTTGACCGTGACGTGACCGGCAGCAATCAATCTCTCGCACTGCCTTCTGGAGCCTATGCCCGCACCGGCCAGTATTTTCTGTAACCTTTCCATTGGTTCGTTGCACCCGACGTTCGACAGGGCCGTTAAAGAATGGCCCAAGAGTTCATATAAACAAATTCACCGGATGATTCAAGGTATATCATCCTGGCAGTGCCGGGATGGACTTAATTATCTTACAGTTTCCCTCGGGACATAAATTATAGGCTTCAAGTGCGGCCGGTATCAGCACCGACTCACCAGCATGTATATCAATGGTCTCAGACTGCCCATACGTGATCTTACCTGAGCCCACTATGACGGTAAGGATGTGAAACGTACGCATATCGGCAATATCATACGGTGCGTTCAATTCCAGGGACTCCAGCACGAACTTCTCACATTCCAGGAGTAGTTCTCTCTTTCTGGGGGGTGGGCTGAGCAGTGTTGGTTGCATCTTGTCATGTCTGCACCCGGCCGGGGGCGCAAAATTTATTACATCCAGGGCCTTTTCCGTGTGTAATTCCCTTGTGCTGCCCCAGTCAAATAGTCTATAGGTAATGTCCGAGTTCTGCTGCACCTCAAGGAGCACTATACCGGGGCCAATAGTATGGAGGATGCCGGGAGGAATAAATATGACGTCACCCGGGCTGACCGGGAGAAAATTCAGACACTCTTCCAGGATACTGTCTTGCAGGGAACTCTCAAGCCCCTCTCGAGTGGTGCCGGGCCTGAGACCGCGTACTATCCATGCCTCAGGCTCCGTGTGGATAATGTACCACGCCTCCATCTTCCCTGAGTCTCCGGGAGGCTCGTTCGCCCTGACATAAGAATCATCAGGGTGGACCTGGAGGGACAGCCTCTCCGACGTGTCAATCAACTTCACCAGCAGCGGAAATCTGTTCTCGTCCCTGTGCATGCGCCTGTATTCATATCCTAGCATATCACTGGCTTCAGGGCCGTCCATGAGTTTGTGCAGAGGCATGTCCTTATAGACGCCGTTTGTGATAATGCTGTTGTCGTCGTTGCGGTCGGCTATCTCCCAGAACTCACCTATGCTACCGCCAGGCGGTACCTTTTTTTTAAAGAGCCTTCCAATTCTGTTGCCGCCCCAGGGGGTCTTCTTAAAGATGCCCCTGAACTTCAGGGGATAAAGGGCATTTTTGACCATGCGCCCCTACCTCTCCAACCTCGCCGCCTGGGATGTAGGCGTGGGAAAACACTCTTTCAAAAAGTCATGCACCCCATTAATCATGTCCGCGACATCGGGCTTGCTGTATGCGTCAAAGTTTACGGCGTGAGCGTCTTCCCGCAGGTACCACCACGAGATAAACTTACTATGTATTGACTCATCATAAACACCCTGGCTAAGGAGTTTGCTGCTGAGGTCTCCAATGGTGTCCCATTCCCTGGTTGGGATGTTATGTTTGACACATAAGCATTTCAATATTTCTTCTAACACGGCGCCGCAGAGGACGGCGGCAGCGTCCTTGCGTCCTTGTGAGAGCTGGACCTGGGCCTGCCACAGTATGTCTTCTTGGATGTCCATACCCGAAGGCAACTCTGCCTTACGCGTCTCATCCTTGACCGGCCTGTGCTTTCTAGATGTTTCCTGTGTTTCAGAGACGGGGTGTTCAAGCGGTTGTGCGGACACCTTTTCGCCAATGGTTTCTTGTTGCGGCTTCTCCACCCCGTGACTTACTGTCGAAGTGTCAGCCGCACTGGAGGGTTTTTCTTTTGGAATTTTTTTGGCTACGGGGCGTGGCTTCTTCACCGTGGGTTCTTTCTCCGCTGTCTCGGGCCCGGTTGCGGGCGCTTCTTCCGCGGGAGTGTCTTCCAGCTTCAAGCGGGGTTGCTCAGGTGGTTTTTGCCCCC
>JAUXLO010000134.1 GCA_030623665.1 Planctomycetota bacterium | reverse complement strand
GCACATCAGGCTCACGTGCGGCACACTCTATGACCGTGGTTCCCTCTGCCAGGGTAGCGGCCATCATTACGTTGCAGGTGCCGAGTACGGTGGGGCCGTTGGGTCCGCCGAGATAAATCTCCGTGCCTTTAAGCCGCGTGGCGTATGCCACGATATAACCGTCCTGTAAGGTTATGTCGGCACCCATGGCACGAAGGCCCTTGAGGTGCAGGTCTATTGGTCGTTGTCCGATGACGCATCCTCCAGGCAGTGCAACCCTCGCCGCGCCGCGCGCAGCAAGAAGCGGCCCCAGGACACAAATCGAACCCCGCATCGCGTTCACCAGTTCATAGGGGGCCGTTATTCTGTCAACCGCTATCGTGCCAACCTGTACCGAACCATCTTCCAGATGTTCGACCTTGAGGCCGAGTTCCTCGAGAGTGTCTTGCATAATGGCTACATCTGTCAGGTTGGGGATGTCCTTTATACAGCATGCGCCCTTGGTCAGTATGCAGGCAGCCAGGATGGGAAGCGCGGTATTCTTCGCCCCGTTCACGCTTATACTACCCTTGAGGCGTTGCCCGCCCTCTATGACAAGTTTTTCGTCAACGAGATCTAGCAATTATTATTCGCTCTATATTCTGTTAGTCTATACTGGTATGCATGTCTTTAAAGCGCTCCTCGTTACAACAAACTTGGTCTTTGACCCTGGCGGCCTGGTCTTCTCCCAGTTCCATAATAAGCCATCCGCCCGGTCTCAGCCAGTTATGCGCCCCCTCTACTATCGCCATGTAGCATTTGAGGCCGTCACTGCCTGCCGCCAATGCCCTCGGGTCTTCGTAATCCCTCACCTCTGGCTGAAGGCGTTGTAACTCATTCTGAGGTACATATGGGGGATTGGATATGATAAAATCAACCTCTCCTCCAAGCCCGAGCCCCCGAAAGGCCTCGTAGATTGAGCCTTTGTGGAGGGATATACTGGCCGCCACACCGTGTCTCTTTGCGTTAAGCGCAGCCAGCCTCAGGGCCTTGGAGGATATGTCGGATGCATAGACCGCTAACAGCCCTCCGGCGTCCCGTAGCCCCACGGCAACGGAGACGGCAATGTTCCCGCAACCGGTTCCGATATCCAGTATGTTCAGGCGCCCCTTGATGTCGGCCCTTTCCAGGACGGCTTCTACGGCCAGTTCGGTCTCGGGCCTGGGGACAAGTATACCCTTTTTCATCAAAAAATCCAGAGACATGAATTCAGCATGGCCGGTGATATACTGTAGTGGTATGCGACGGGCCCTCTTATAGACGAGTTTATGGAACCGCTTGAGGTCTTTAGCATCGGCATGCTCATTTAGGATGGTGTAGAGCCGGGAGCGAGAGATGCCGAGGACATCGGCCATCATTACCTCGGCGTCTAGACGGGGGGAGTCGACACCTGCAGGCACGAGGGTGGCTACGGCGTCAGTCAGGGCTGTCTGAAGGCTTACGGGCGGCCTTCCGGTCTTTTTTTTATGAATAAGCAGTGCCAATGTGATGAAGCGGGAAAGGGTGATTAAAAAACTGCCGAGAAAACGTGTACAATGCGTTTAGTCCGGGGGGTATTGCCGGGTCATTTTTTCACCTGGTATCATACTGGTTGGGGTCTTTATCCGGTGGCTGCGAGCTGTTTAAGTTGTTCTTCCTTTTCGTATGCCAGGAGTTGTTCAATAAGTTGGTCCATCTGGCCGAGCATCACGTTTTCAAGGTCGTAGAGTGTGTAATTTATCCTGTGGTCCGTGACCCTGTTCTGCGGATAGTTATAGGTTCTTATCTTCTCGCTTCTGTCTCCGCTGCCTATCTGCACACGGCGGGCCCGCTCTCTGGTCAACCTCTCTTGCCTTTCTGTGTGTTCGTATAGACGGCTCCTCAGGATGCGCACGGCCTTTGCCCTGTTCTTGTGCTGGGACTTCTCGTCCTGGCATTTGACGGTTATGCCGGTGGGGATATGGGTCATCCTGACGGCGGAGCTTGTCTTGTTGACCTTTTGCCCGCCCGGTCCTGAGGATCTCATGGTCTCAATCTTAAGGTCTTTAGGGTCTATGGTTATCTCCACAGCCTCTATCTCGGGCAGCACGGCCACAGTAGCAGCCGATGTGTGGACCCTACCCTGTGTCTCCGTTGTAGGGACGCGCTGTACGCGATGTGTGCCGCTCTCGTGACGCAGCTTATGGTAAACCCCTTCACCCGTTACTGAGAAGATTATCTCCTTAAAGCCGCCCAAATCCGTAGGGCTGCTGTCAAAGACCTCAACCTTCCAGCCGCAGGTCTCACCATATTTTGAATACATCCTGAAAAGGTCTGCAGCAAACAGTGCGGCCTCGTCGCCGCCCGTGCCGGCACGAATCTCCATTATGACGCCCTTGTGGGCGCTGGTCTCCTGGGTGAGGAAGAGCTCCTTTATCTCCCCAATAAGATGTTCCTCCTCGTCTTCTGCAGTCTTAAGTTCGTCCTGAGCCAGGAGCCTCAATTCCTTGTCACCTCCGTCTTCAGAGAGAACCTTCCTGGCCTCCTCCTTGCGCTCGAGCGTTTCCTGCCACTGCAGGTATTTGGCCACGGTCTTGGAGAGGCTCCCACGTTCCTTCATGTAAGCGCTGTATTGGGCCGGATTCGACATGACGGCAGGGTCTGACACCAGTTGTTCCAGGTGCATGTACCTGTCGTGCATCGCCTTTAGCTTTTGTAGTAGTACGTCGTTCATAACCTGCGGTCTTTAGTTACTTTGTTTCGGTGTCGCTTGGCTCTGGCACCGGTGGGACAGTCTCGGGCTGCTCTTCCTTCAAACTATACCTGCGCTTGAATCTCTCCACCTTACCCGTGGTGTCCACCAGCTTCTGTTTGCCCGTGTAGAACGGGTGGCATTTTGAGCAGATTTCCACCACTATCTTGGGCTTCGTAGAGCGAGTCTTGAACGTCTCGCCGCAGCCACAGATAACAGTTGTCTCCACGTACTTTGGGTGAATCCCTTCTTTCATTTTCTTTTTTCCTCAGAACCTTAAATAAATTCCAGTACCCCACATTATACCGGGCAATATACCTGTGGCGCAAGTTGTCTTTTCGCCCGCGTTTATCATAGTTACCTCAGGTCATGGAGGTCTTTAGTGTCTCCGTTAGGCCTTCCTCGCCCCCCCAGACGCCGAACATCTGGACATGTACCAGGAGGCGGCTTCCTTTGGGGCTCTTTTGCACGATATAACTGGCCCGGCACCACCTGCCCCATGCGCGGAACAGCATCGCAAAGAAAACCACCGGGACCGCCATCCACAGTATTGGAACGCCCGGGTCGTGACGATAGCTTAGAATGGTCGCGGCGCGGACGTTTTCTACCCTGAAGTTTTTGCCCTTAATGTCAGTGTTTTTGCCCTGTATTACCTTAAAGGTCTCCGGTATGGGCTTCTCTCCTTCGCCGTAGTCCCCTCTTACGTCGAGAGGGGTAAAGATGAATTTCACAAAGGGCTCTATCAGGCACTTACTGCCGTCTTTAAGGTAAAGTGTGCCGGCAACCACCTGGCCGGTCTCGAAATCCCCCAGCATCCCGGAAATGGAGTATTTGCCTTCCTCTACCTGGTCGAGCTCTTCGCCGTCGACGTAGAGGTCAAACTTGTAATCATACGCACTCTGGTATAAGACGAGACCGCGGTAGTGAAGGGGTGTGTTTACCTTCACAAACGGTTCCTGTACGGGGTCTCCGTCCTCGTATATGACCAGGTGGCTTGCGTATTCTATGGGGAAGTATTGGTCTTTCTTGGAAACAATGCTAAGCCCTCCGAGACTGAAGGTTTGCTTCATTCTGGGGATGATGCCCCTCCTGGGGAAGCCTGCCGCAGAGGGCCGCTGGACATACTGTATAGTGAATTCCTTGAGTCCCAGATCAAACTTCTCGTTCTCGGAGATAATAAAGTCCTCTCCCTCACCGTACCAATTGTTCCACCTCGTGTCGGCGGATACGGTGGGCACCTTAACGGGGGCATCGGGGAATATGGTTATCTCGCTTTCAAAGGCAAAGAGAAAGGTGACGGTGGCCCCGATGACCGTAAGGAGCACCGATAAATGGTATGCGAGCGACAGCCATGTGTAGTGGACAAACCCCTGTTCGTAGACCCCTCCGGCGTGTACGTCCTCGCCGCGTATGGTGGAAGGTTTTTTGAGAAAGAGCCGGTTGCGGAAGAACGTCTCTATCCTTCCTGTAGTCACTTCTGGTGAGTAGGGCAGCTCAAGGTCAAGGACGTTCCTGTGGGCGGCCAGGCTGGTGGCAGCCAGCGTTGCGGGCCGCCTGATCCTGATTGTCCACTTCAGCCGTTTGTAGGTGCAGAGTGAAAGGTTGATAAAAAAGAGCCCCACAGTGGTAAGAAACCAGGGCCCGGAGTATACGTTTAACAGGTCAAGACCTACAATAACCCTGCGCACGAGGCCCGTGACCTTTATCTGCTCGTAATTTCCGCCGTAGGGGAGCACATTGCCCACCAGGAAGAACAACATCAAGAGGCCAAAGAGCACGATGGTGGTCTTTGTGGATGTCAGAACACTGTATAGATTTTCTAGAATTCTTGAAAACATAATATTAGGTGTAATTGTATCCCTTTATGAGAGGCCGATAGGCGCAACAGGGTAATTTCAGGGTCCTAATAGGCGTGCATACTGTAAAGCCCGAATAATTTGGTCAGGAACCCTGAACCCATGAAGGTAATGAGCATAGAGGCAAAGCCGAGCAGGCAGAGGGCAGAACCCCAGTTCTCACGCCATTTGGGTATTGACATGGAATGCAGGTACATACCGAAGGCCGTCCAGGTGATGAGCGACAGGATCTCAAAGGGGTCCCACGACCAGTAACGTCCCCAGGCCGCATCCGCCCAGGCCGCGCCTGAGATTATGCCGAAGGTGAGGAGCGGGAACCCCAGCAGTATGAGTTTGTAGGACAGCCCGTGAAACCTCGGTACGTCCATCGTCGGCAATCCGAAATTCTCCCAGGACCTGTTTGCGGAGCTAAGTCCCTTGATTATTACGTATGAAAGCTCGACCGAGCAGCCCACGACGAACACCGCGTAGGCGCCAAATGCAATCAGCACGTGCCAGAAGTACCAGGGGCTCTGAAGTGCGGGAGGGATCGGAGTTACCACGGGATTATATTTATTTATGGCCAGGAAGAGGGCGGCTATCGAGAGCATCGTCACAAAGATGCCAGGCATGCTGAGCTCAGCCCACCGCCGTCTTATATAGAGATAGGTTATGGTGTTACACCAGGCAAACCATGAAAGGCATTCGTATTTGTTCTGGACCGGCGGTTTACCCTGTTCAACCCAACGTAAGAGTATGAGTATGGTGTGCCCAAGGACGGCCAGGTAAAGGAGGTTTGTGGCCATCCTGCCCACGGAGAAATTCTTGAAAAATACGCTCACACCGAACTGGGCTATATGCAGCAGGCAGCT
>JAUXLO010000038.1 GCA_030623665.1 Planctomycetota bacterium | reverse complement strand
TTTCTTCCAGGAGGTCCTTTTCCAATTCAAACTCAATCTCTCTTCTTGGCTCCAGGACCAGTTTTTTGTATCTTTCCTTTATGAGCGCCAGGCGCTCCAACTTCTTTTGCCATTCTATTCCGAGGGTCTTTACTAGCATTTTCTTACCTTAGTAATTTGATCATCGTCCATAGAGCTATTACGGTAGACGCCCAAAGATCCGAGTACCATAGGCGCTAGGGCGAAACTTGTAAAAAATTATAACGTCCATGTAATACCTGTCAAGGTGAAGGAGAGAATTTTTTTGATCATTTTTATCCACTTGAAAGCTGGGTGTATTGGCCCTATAATTTTTGAAGTTCATTCTTTTATTGGTAAGAAAGGACCTTTTTCTTATGGTAGAGAGCTATAAGGCCTGGTTCCAGTGCGCGAGCGGCTGTGATGAAAGGTATGAACTTAACCAGATAGTATACAGCTGCCAGAAATGTGGTGGGCTTCTGGAAGTCAGGCATGATATGGACAGACTAAAGCAGAAGGAGCCCGGCTATTGGACAAAACTCTTTGGCAAGCGCTACATGAGGACGGAGTGGCCCTACGGTAGCGGCGTATGGGGCAAGAAGGAGTTGGTTTGTCCAAACATAAAGAATGAAAACATCGTTTCTTTATATGAAGGCGGGAGTAACCTGTTTTGGGCACAGCGTTTTGGCGAGGATATAGGGCTGAAAGACTTGTGGATAAAGCAGTGCGGAAATGCCCATACAGGGTCCTTTAAAGACCTGGGCATGACGGTGTTGGTGTCGATGGTCAAACAGATGATCTCCGAAGGCAAGGGGATACTTGGTGTTGCCTGTGCCTCAACGGGTGATACCTCTGCCGCACTTGCGGCCTACTGTGCGGCAGCAGGTATACCGGCAATAGTATTTCTGCCCAAGAACAAGGTATCCACGTCCCAGCTGGTCCAGCCACTGGCCAATAATGCTTTAACATTGTCTATAGACGCAGACTTTGACGGTTGTATGAAGCTGGTCCGAGAGGTATGTCAAAAGAACAACATATATCTTGCGAACTCCATGAACTCCCTGCGCATAGAGGGTCAAAAGACAGTGAGTATAGAAATAACTCAGCAGTTCAATTGGGAGGTGCCTGACGTAGTGGTGGTGCCTGGTGGCAACCTGGGAAACGTAACGGCTATCGGCCTGGGGTTCCTTATGATGAAAGAGCTCGGCATTGTCGACAGGTTACCAAGGCTGGTATGCGTCCAGGCCCAAAGGGCTAATCCCCTTTACCGTAGTTACTTGGAAAATTTTAGGGAATATAGGCCCATTCAAGCGCAAAAGACCCTTGCCAGCGCTATTCAGATAGGAGATCCGGTTAGTATACATAAGGCCACGAAGATCTTAAAGATTTTTGACGGTGTGGTTGAGCAGGCTACGGAGGATGAACTAGCCAATGCGGCCGCACGTGCCGACCGCAGTGGGCTGTTTAATTGCCCCCATACGGGGGTGGCACTTGCGGGTTTGATAAAGCTGACAAAGGAGGGGACCATAAGGCCGGGAGACAGGGTTGTACTAATATCAACGGCGCACGGGCTGAAGTTTCCCGAGTTTAAGATCGGGTATCACGCGGGGGCGCTGGACGGTGTAGAGTCCAGGTATATAAACCGTCCTCTGGAGGTGGCTGCCGACTATGAGACCATTAGGACCGCTATTTTCGAGGCGATAGAAAGGGGCTGCTACAACCTGCAGCCTTCTCAGGATAAAGACCTTCCTTAGTGAGTGCTTTGCCTGACGGTCTTTGCCTTTCCTTGACGATGTTCTGTGGTGCCTCTCTTTTTTGCCACCATTTTCCTTTTTTCTTTTGTTTCCTTGGGTGGGTGTTTTGCCTGTTCTTCTTCAAATTTCTTTATTAACTCAGGGTTGTTGTACCCCGAGCATCTGCCGTGGTGCCACTTGTCCCTTGGACTTTCAAATATGGCACAGCGGTCACCAAGGTTAAGCTGACAGTCACTGCATTTACGAACGGGTTTTAGCCACTTTATCATATCCAAGTTCCTTAGATGTGCAGGCTCCTTAAAGGGTTTTCAGGCTATTAATAATGTGCCTTCAAGTTCTTACTTTATTATAATAAGAAATGGGGTTGCATGACAAGGATACTTACTCGAGTAAATAATACAGCAGCGGGGAGCTGCCCCTCGCCTGTCATTGGACATTGGACAGACACGGAAGGTGTAAAGACATTGGGAAGAATGTTCTTAGAACGGGAAGATTCTCTGAACCCTGACACGGCTTCTTTGACGATGCCTTACCTTAGCTCCTTCCAGAGGGCACCGGGCATATCGTAGGCCAGTTTAAGAGCACCGTCAGCACCCGCATAAACAGGTTCATCTACTTTGCAGACATTTCCACCGCCAAACTCCTCAAGCCCCTCCTCCAGAAGCCTGTCGAGACCCTTTAGCTGGCTCATACCACCTGCCAGGATTATATTGTTTCTTATACGGGCCTGGAACTCAGGGTCGTAGGTGGCGATAAGGTTTCCAACGGCCTCAATCATAGGCGGTACTATAGCCTTGCAAGCCTGCTTGCATTCTTCTGTTATGTCAATTACCCTGGGCCTGCCTTCTACAGGGATCCTGACGACTACTCTATCGTTGGTATCTGAGACAAAGCCGTTTCTTTCCTTTATATCCCTGGCCATATTGATGGTGATTTGGGCATCGGGATGATTTTCCTTTATCAGCTTCAATAGAAGCTCGTCTACGTAGTCCCCAGCGGTGGTAAGGGTTATCTGGTCTCCTTCTTCAGGTAATGCACCGTGCATCCTACAGAGGTCGACCGTACCAGCCCCAATGTCAATAATTAAGGCATCATCCAGCATGTCAAGTCCGTAAGCCACGGAAAAGGGTTCAGAGACCACAATGACGGAATCAACGGCCTCCATAGCGGCCTCTATCAACGACTGTTTGTTTATTACGCTTGCCTGGGCGGGTGCTCCGATAACGGCATATACCGTTTGTCCACTTCTGTGTTGCGCCAGAGTTATCGCATGTTTAACGATCTCTTTCGCTGCCTCCTTGTATATTTCTATTTCTTCTTCGCTTGCCAGCGTTGAATCGTCAGAATACTTTATTACTCCTTTCTCGAGGGGCCTTACAAGGTTCAGCGCTAAACGGTGTTTCATGGCCTCATGGCCAAAGACAATATCCTTACCCAATAACTTTCTGGAGATGTCGTCCTTTGGCCATCCCACGACACTTACCACCGTTTTCCTAATACCGTTGCTTGCCGTTATAGAGGCCCTATACGTCCCCAGGTCCATACCTACGTACATAACGTTGGGGTCTCTTTCTTCTGTAACAGCCTCTGCCATCATATAACCTTCCTCCAGGGAAGTAAAAAATGTTTTGTTAAAACTCTTTTCCCTTCTGTTCTTCTTTCCGGGTCTTCTGCTTGTGGCGCCATTGGACATTACTTTCCACCAGCTTGTGGAATAGACTCCCTGGTTTTATAGGCCCGGTACCTGAGGTGGGAGTGAACGGTTGTGGTTGGCTGGTAAATGCTGCTTCACTTTGGCTTATAACGCGAAGGGGAGATGTGGTGTGTGGAAATTTCTCAACAAGTTGATTCAAGAGGTTTTCCTTAACATTTTCAAACAAGTCTACAGGAATCGTCCCCCTTGTCCCCTCGAGTATATTCTCTATCACCTCTTTTAATTTTTCCTCGTATTTTTCCTTGGTTACTGACGTCTTAGCGCTTGTGGCTCCCGTGAACGTTGTCTTTTCTGCGTCTAACCTGCTGCGAAGTCGTGCCACCTCTTCCTCAAGAGCTTTTTTGTTCCTTTCTAACTCTTCCTTCTCACCAGAAAGGCCTCCTGAGCCCTCCTCAATCGCCGCCAGTTGCCTCGACAGGGCCTCTGACCTCGTGCGGAGTTCATCCCTTTCCCTCGATAGGTCGTCGAATCTCTTTTGAAGCTCGGCATCTACGGCCTTCTCTACCAGTTCGCCAAGGGTCTTCTCGCTAATTACCCGAACCTCGGATAGACCCTGTTTACGAAAGGCCTTGAGGGGTATGTGCGAAGCTACCTGGTCGATTGCCGTTCCTACATCGAGCTGTACATCCTTTGGGGAGGGATTAGAGTGTTCTTGATACATTTTTACTTCAATATCCCCCTTTCTTTAAGATCCCTGCCTTTGTAAATAATTTGATTGTAGCTTCCAGCTAAACCGTTTGGAACAGTATTCTTAGAATTCCCCACTTGCGAATCGTACAATAAACCAAATTCCTTGTCAATAGCATAATTTTGGTAATATTTAGGCCCTGAGCCCTGATAAATATTTATTTTAAGATGTGATGCCATAGGCACATCTTCGCCGAAGGCCGGTCGGCCATTTGTTGGGCGCAGCACCTTTGGCGTGACATTATTTTGAATCGGCCGAGATCTCCCTTATCATCGCATGGCTTTCACGAAACCCTTTGCAGGGGCTTGATTTACCTACCCTCTTCCAGATGGGCTTGATAAATTGTATCCCTAGATTTTGGACGTAATGGACGAAAACACAAGGTCTTGCAGAGGTCTTGCTTTATTCACAAAATATGTTATAAACGGTCTAAAAGCACTTGCTAAATAGGCGGAGGCTGATTTATAATTTTTTTGACGGTTTTACTGAAATAACACCGTCTAAAGGGGGCATACGTCTTTTATGCTAGAGGTAACTGAAATATTTAAGAGCATTCAGGGAGAGTCCACCTATGCCGGGTTGCCGTGCAGCTTTATAAGGCTAACGGGATGTAATTTAAGATGCAACTACTGTGATACGGTCCATGCCTATGAGAACGGGGTGAACATGAGTGAGGATGAGATTCTTTCCGATATTGAGCTCTTGGGGTGTAATTTGATAGAGATTACCGGGGGCGAGCCCCTACTTCAAGAGGAGACCGGAGGATTGGTCTCATTGCTCATAAAGAATGGTTACCATGTGCTGGTCGAGACCAACGCCACGCTGGATATAAGTGTGCTGCCTGAAGCTGCCATAAGGATTATGGACCTGAAATGTCCTGATAGCGGTATGGCCCATAAAGTGGATTGGGGAAATATTGAAAGATTGAGGCCCGGTGACGAAGTAAAGTTTGTGTTAAGTTCCAGAAGGGATTATGACTGGGCAAAAGACGTTATAGAAAGATACAAGCTTACAGAGAAGGCGAAGGTTCTTATCGGTGTAGCTTTTGGTAAGTTAGAGCTCAAACAGGTAGCCTCCTGGATACTGGAGGATGGGGTGGATGTCCGTTTCCAGATACAGGTCCAACGATACGTTTGGCCCCCGGGGACACCGGAAGGTATAACGCTAAGGAGCACGTGTAGAGATGAAAGCAGGTCTGGCAGTGGTACTCCTGAGCGGGGGGATGGATAGTTGTGTGGTGGCGGCCATAGCCAATGAGTCCTTTGAGCTGGCCTGTCTCCACGCAAACTATAAGCAAAAGACGGAAGAAAGGGAGCTGAAGGCGTTTAACGATATCGCATCTTGCTACGCGGTACCCGGGGAAAAGAGATTAGTCATAGATATGACCTATCTGGGCGCCATTGGCGGTTCCAGTCTCACCGATTCAGGTATTGCCATTCCAACATCCACCACGACCACGAACAAAGTACCCTCCACATATGTACCTTTCAGGAATACGCATCTACTTATGGCTGCTGTTTCGTGGGCAGAGGTCATAGGAGCAGAGAAGGTTTTCATTGGTGCAGTGGAGGATGACCGTATAGGTTACCCCGACTGCAGGGAGCGGTATTACGAGATATTTAATAGGCTTGTGGATGCAGGCACCAGGCCCGAGACCCACATAACCGTGGAGACACCCCTGATTCACATGAGGAAAGGCGACATAGTCAAGAGGGGCATGTCACTGGGAGCGCCCTTTCATCTCAGCTGGTCTTGCTATAAGGAAGAGGAAAAGGCCTGTGGGCGGTGTCAGAGTTGTTTGTTGCGGCGTGAGGCGTTTAGTGAGGCGGGACATAAGGATCCAATACCCTACCGGACGGACAGACTCTAGCATTTTGCTGCCGCACTGCCTTTGTCAAAGACAATGGCGTTAAGTGTTTCTTCGGCGGCGAGTTGCTCTGCCTCTTTCTTGCTCTGGCCTTTGCCGTGGCCGTAGGTATTGTCTTTGATTACGACCATGACCTCGAAGGTCTTACCGTGGTCCGGCCCGTGCTGCCCAATTATCTTATATTGTGGAGTAGTATTTAGGTGTTTCTGGCAGTACTGTTGGAGGAGGCTCTTGTAGTTCCTCACGTGTTCATCTTTAGAGGCAAGCTTTATTTCCTCTAATAGGTGTGTGAGGACAAAATCGCTAGCCGCACGGATTCCACCGTCTATATAGACGGCCGCAATGACGGCCTCAAATACGTTGGCGATGATAGACCTTGGGAAACCGTGTTTGCCGTGAAGCCCCTTGCCTACGGTTATGTACCGGCTAAGCCCTAACCTGTTTCCTGTCTTGGCCAATATGGGCTGACTTACCACCACTGACTTTATCTTTGTCAGCTCACCCTCGCTGAATTCAACAAAAGTATTGTAGAGGTGCCCGGAGATTACCATCCCAAGTACAGCGTCGCCAAGAAACTCCAGCCTCTCGTTACTGCCGTTGTATTCCAGCTTACAGGATGTATGTATAAGCGCCTTCTCAAGCAAAGAGATGTCTTTAAAGGTGTATTTAAGTCCTTTCTGGCACCTTTTTAGGCTCTCTCTCCTGTTGGTCTCTTGAGTTTTCATCCTTCTGGAATTTTCTCTCCTTAAACAGCATAGATTCTTCGATGGAGGTATATTTTGTGGCCGCGATGACAAGCTCGGTGGAGGTGCTCTTGCGGAAGGAAACCACTTCCACCCTGCAGCCATGGGCCTTCAGCATCTCTACCAGGGGTACAAAATCGCCGTCGCCCGAGACCAGTACCACCGTGTCCAGCTTGGGCGCAATGGCTATGGTGTCTATAGCTATACCCATGTCCCAGTCACCCTTGGCGGTGCCGTCGGGGCGAAGTCGCAGGTCTTTTGATTTTATCTCGTAACCCAGCCGCTCCAGGACCTCTGTAAAGCTGGATTGGTCCACCTCTGACTTTTGGACCACATATGCAAGGGCCCTTACAAGTTTCCTGTTACCAACGATTTCTTGGAGCAGTTTAGAGTAGTCTATCTTCGACTGATGCAACGCCTTAGCCGAATAGAACATATTCTGTACGTCTACGAAGACTCCTACTCGCTGTTCAGAAGACTTTGAAGACTTTATAGAATCTTGGGCCATCTCTATCTCTCTTATGTACCTTGAAACATCGGGGTAGAAAAAATATAATACCATTTTATCAATGTGGCTGTAACAGTCAAATTAATTTTGTTTGACACCCTTCTTAAATTCTGATATTGATATGGTTTAAAACACTTTAGCCTTCAAAAAATCCTCCGTATGACAGCCTGTCCTAAGGGTCAATATTATAATGAAAACTGAAGGTGCGTTAGAATCCTTAAGGAAGCAAATCGACGACCTTGATTCAAGGATAGTCAAGCTCCTGAACGACCGTGCAGGGATTGCCAAACGCATAGGTGAGGTAAAGAGGCAGACTAGTACAGAGGTCTATCACCCTAACAGGGAACAACAGGTCTATGAGAGGGTTGCCTCAGAGAATAAAGGCCCCCTGCCCGACGACTGCTTAAGGGCGATTTACAGGGAACTTATGGCCGGCTCCAGGGCCCTTGAGAAATCCCTTAGGGTCTCCTATCTGGGCCCGGTGGGTACCTTCAGCTTTGTAGCCGCCAGGAGGGGTTTTGGTGCCTCTGTCGAGTACTTGCCGCAGAGAGGTATAGATGCAGTCTTTAGAGAGGTGGAAACGGGCCGTGCAAATTATGGAATAGTCCCTGCAGAGAATTCTACAGAGGGGAGCATACGCGAGACACTTAACATGTTTCAGGAGTGTGATGTTAAGGTCTGTGCGGAGGTTATACTCCCAATACACCACAGCCTTATGGCCGGTTGTGCCATTGAGGAGGTTAAAAGGATATACTCCAAACTTCAGGTCTTTTCTCAGTGCAGGAATTGGCTCTCGAACAAGCTCCCTGAGGTAGAACTGTTGGAGGTTGGCAGTACTACCGAGGCCGCACAGATGGCAAAAAGAGAGACTAACGCCGCCGCTATAGCCCATGCTGAGGTGGCAGAGCCATACAACTTAAACGTCCTGTGCAGCAATATCGAAGACGATCCCGATAACATTACACGTTTCTATGTCTTGAGTAAGTCGTTCTCCAGCCCGAGCGGTAAGGACAAGACGGCGGTAATGTGTTACATAAGGAATCAAGTCGGTGCACTCTACGAGATCCTCCACCCGTTTAAAAAGTGCGGCGTCAACCTGACGAGTATAGAATCGCTGCCTTCCGGCAGAAAGGCCTGGGATTACAGTTTTTACGTAGAGTTTGAGGGTCATGTTCAGGACGAGAACATTAAGAGGATGCTGGAAAAGGTCAGCCACGTGTGCCTAGAGCTTAAGGTCTTGGGCTCATTCCCAAGGGACAACCAATTTCCGTAAAGGAGTCTCTTCAGTGCTAAGGCCCTTCATAGCAGGCAATTGGAAGATGAATCTGACCCTAAAGGAATCGAGAGAGTTAGCCGGCTCCGTGAGGGACGGCACCGAGGGCATAACGGGAGTGGACGTAGGTGTGTGTCCTCCCTCCGTCTTTCTGGAGGACGTGTACTCCGTCTTGGAGGGTAGCAGCGTCATCCTTGGCGCGCAGAACATGCACTGGGAGGACAAAGGGGCCTTCACGGGGGAGGTCTCGGGTGATATGATTAAGGAGGTAGGGTGCACGCACGTTATCCTGGGCCACTCCGAGAGAAGACACGTCTTCGGCGAGACGGATTCGATGATAAATTCAAAACTTCGGACGGCCTTCACCAAGGGCATAATGCCCATATTCTGCCTTGGTGAGAGGCTGGAGGAACGAGAATCGGGCAGCACCTTTGAGGTTATAGAAAGACAACTCAGGGCGGGCCTGGCGGGTCTGAGGCCTGAAGACGTCTCAAGGTTGACCATAGCCTATGAACCGGTCTGGGCCATCGGCACGGGCAAGAATGCGACTTCTACCCAGGCACAGGAGGTCCATGGCCGCATTCGAGCGCTACTGAAGGAGTCTTACGGTGAAGACGTATCCGCCAGTGTGAGGATACTGTACGGGGGGAGTGTTAAACCGGATAATGCAGTCGAACTACTGGCACAACCGGACATAAACGGCCTTTTGGTGGGAGGCGCAAGTCTAAAGAGCGATTCATTCCTGGAGATAATCTCTGCTGCATTTGAACAAGTGAGGAGTGCTGTATAGGGAGAGGGTGATGGAGTTGAACGAAAAGACAGTTAAATGGGCGCTAGCCATCGTCGTAGTCTTTGGCATTGTATTTACCATGACCTTTATGAGGATGGTTTCAGCCCTTAAAATATTTCTTGTGTTGACGTGTGCGGTGATGATAGGGGCCATATTGCTGCAGGCGGGTAAAGGGGGCGGACTGGCGGCCATCGGCGGTCTACAGGACCAATCTAGCTTTGGTACGAGGAGCAGCACGTTCCTGAGTAAGGTTACCTATCTAATAGGGGCGGTCTTTATCGTCAGCACCATATGTCTGACAAAGATCTCAAGTTTTACGCTCATTGAGAAGGCCCCTGTAGAACAAAGAGCCGAGATGCCTGCCGGGCACCCGCCGGTCGAGGTTCCGCCCGGACATCCGCCTATGGAAGGTCTCCCACCGGGGCATCCGCCCGCGGAAGGGATGGCCCCTGCTCCTGTCCCTGCACAGCAAGAGCCGGCAAGTACCGCATTAGGCTGGCAAGAAGAGCAAGAGAAACAAAAAGCAGAGAAACAAGAGACGAAAGAGAAGGAACAAAAGGAATCACCTAAATAATAAGTGGCACAAACGTTAGGTGTTTGGAACGATATGCTGAGAAGTATGACTGGTTTCGGCAGGGCTGAAAGCAGGGACGATAATGCTGCCCTTCTGGTAGAGGTCCGTTCTGTCAACAATCGGTTTTTGAAGATAAGCACTAGGATACCAGAGCCCTTCTTGCCTTATCAGGAGCGGTTAGAGAAGCTCTTAAAAGATAAACTGTCCCGGGGCAGTGTATACATGGAGATAGAGTATAAGCACGTTCAGGAGACCCCGGTGCTTCACATCAACCTGGAGACCCTTAAGGGCTACTACCGTTCCATGAAGGAGCTGCAGGAGGAATTAGGGCCGGAAGGAGATGTGCCCCTAGCCTCCTTATTGTCGTTACCCGGTATCTGCGAAAAGGCCAGGGTGCATGAAGACAACGTAGAAGAGTTGGTGCCGGTATTGGAGGGTCTGGTAAATTCTGCACTGGACGGACTGCTCGGTATGCGTGCACAGGAAGGGAGGGCCCTGGAAGAAGAAATCATCCGCTCGAAGGAACGCATAATGAATCTCCTGGATGTGCTGGAAAAGGGGGCGCATGAGGTTGTGAGCTGCTATCGGGACAGGCTGAGAAAAAGGGTTTCTACTCTGTTGCAGGGCATAGATGCGGAAGTCTCCGATAGTGACCTGGCCAGAGAGGTAGCGTTCTTTGCGGAACGCTCCGACATTGCGGAGGAGATCGCCAGGCTCAAGAGTCATATCTCACAGTTGGAGGATGCCATGAGAGAAGAGGGGCCGTCTGGTAGGAGACAAGAGTTTCTCGTGCAGGAGATGTTCAGAGAGGCCAACACCATGGCCTCTAAAGTGGCCGATGGGGAGATGCTTCGGGGCATAATCGACATAAAGATGGAGGTCGAGA
>JAUXLO010000064.1 GCA_030623665.1 Planctomycetota bacterium | reverse complement strand
CCCGGGCACCGGGCCCTTTTAGAGGAACCGCACCCGCCCCTCCCGCCGCTGTCGCAAGGTAAATCGCTGCGGGGCCTTCTCAATCCGGGCGGTTCCCGATCGTGGTGGGGAGAGGAGGATTCGAACCTCCGAAGGCTACGCCAACAGATTTACAGTCTGTCCCCTTTGGCCGCTCGGGAATCTCCCCCTCCAACGTAACTGCCGTAAACAACTACACTTATTACGCTGGCGCAGGCATTTTAGACCCTTCAAAGGCCCATAAGCCAAGGTATGAAATGAACAAACTTCTCCGGCCCACCATCATATACAAAATGGAGCTAGCGGCGGGACTTGAACCCACAACCTGCTGATTACAAATCAGCTGCTCTGCCGTTGAGCTACGCTAGCGTTCAGAACCCCTTATTATAGAAATCCTAACATCATTTGCAAGAAGGAAAAATTCATTTCCCCGACAGGGCAATTATGTTATATTATACCCCAAAACAGGACTTAAACGGAGTCGTCAATGCGGTTTATTTTCGCCCTGGTCGTAATCGCCTTTGGCCCGACAGCCCTTGCCGCTACTACAGAGGTTTTCTTCTCACCGGCAGCTAATGCAAAAGAGCGCCTTATTACCGCCATACATGCAGCTAAAAACTCCCTGGACATAGCCTCGTTTCGGTTCACCTCCGTAGACATAGCCGAGGCACTCCTCGAGGCCAAAGGCCGGGGTGTACACGTACGGCTTCTGGCGGACGAAAATGAATCACAAACACACCCCTCCGTCACCACTTATCTACAGGAAGAAGGGCTGGACGTAAGATACATCAAGGGCCGATTCGGCGGAAGGATGCACCACAGTTTTGTAATCTTCGACGCTAAGGCCGTATTTACAGGCCCCTACCATCTAACGGAATATTCAGATAAATTTAACCTCGCAAACGCCATCCTTACCGATGAGCCACAACTCGTGGACAAGTATCAGGCTCAGTTCAATAAGCTATATGAAGAACCGCTCACAATCGCATCAACGCCGACAAAGCAAACAACTGCGGCAGAAAGGGAACCAAGGCGTTTTATCGGCCTGTCTATCTCCCACCTGGACAGACTCTTGGGAAAGGACTCCACGCTACCGGACTCAGACAAGGAAATACTGTGGAGTCATAGTAAAAACCACTACGTCCGCGGTGAAGGGGAAATAATTTCCAGTTCCACTGACCCACTAACGGGCCCAACGGTAATTATAAGAGATAAGCGAGGCACGGAGACGGAGATACTCCTGGACACGGACGAGGCCGACAAAGTCCCTAAGACCAGGACATTGAACGGTGATACGGTAAGCTTCACGGGTAGACTGCTGGCCCGACCCGGAGCCATGCATAATTACTTCAAGCTAGACAGAGGTACCCTTAATTAGGGGAGGAAAAGGCATGTCCATAAGAAATCTTACCTCCATATTGCTATTGACAGCGTTCATTTTCTGGCAAGGCCTGCTATCACCGCCGGCGGGCAAGGCCGTCGCACAGGAGGATTTTATACACCTCTTAACACATGCCGCCGAGTTTATGAAGCAAGGTAAGTATGATGATGCACTTAATGCCTATGATATGGCCCTTAAGATTAAACCCGACGATTATAAGATCTGGGCCCATAAGGCCCAGCTGCTTGATGAAATGAAGAGATACAAAGAGGCGGTAGAGGCCTATGATAGGGCCACAGACATAAACCCGCTGTTTTATGAGGCGTGGATTAACAAGGGCCTGGCGCTGGTGCGGGTTGAGGAAAATCACAAAGGGCAGGTAGAGGCGGCCATCAGGGCCTATGACAAGGCGATAGAGATCAGACCCCGTTCCTACCAGGCATACCTCAACAAAGGCAACGCCCTCACCAGGCTGCGAAGGTATGAAGAGGCGCTCAAGGCATACGATAAGGCCATTGAGATCGATCCGAAACACCATGCGGCCTATACGGACAAGGGCCTCCTATTAGGCGATATGGGGAGAAACCAAGAGGCGATCGATACGCTCGAAAGGGCTATCTGGATCAAGCCCGACTCATACTTTACCTGGACGAACATCGGCATGGCACTCTTCCGAATGGGCCGATACGAAGAGGCCATCAAGGCGTTTACAACCGCCTCTGACATAAACCCAAAGGACTACGGTCCGCTGACCAACAAGGGCCTGGCGCTGGTGCGGCTGGGCCGTTACGATGATGCACTAAAGGCATATGACAAGGCCCTCGAGTTGCTGCCGACCTCATACGAGACCTGGTACAATAAGGGTTTTCTGGCCATTGAGCTGGATAGATATGAAGAGGCCCACAAGGCCTTTGAAAAGGCCGTAGAGATCCGGCCCGATTACCTGAAGGCATGGACCAGCAAGGGTGACGTGCTGACGCGCATGGGCAGAAAGAAGGAGGCCGAAGAATCCTACCGGAAGGCCGCCGAGATTACGCCTGATACACCCGAGGCCTGGGTCAGCCGGGGCAGCGCCCTGACCCGCCTCGAGAGACACGAAGAGGCCCTGAAGGACTTCAACAAGGCTATCACCATGGTACCCAACTCGTACGAGGCCTGGCTTGGCAAGGCAAATACATTTATAAGGCTCGACAGGTATAAAGAATCCCTCAGCGCCTTCAACCAGGCCGCTCAACTCCGGCCAAACGCATATGAGGTCTGGTATAACACCGCCACCGTGTATATGCGCCTTACAAGATATGAGGAGGCCCTCAAGGCATTTGACAGGGCCATCCAGATAAATCCCGCCTCCTACGAGGCCTGGTATAACAAGGCACTAATACTCGGTGAGGCCTTGAGCAAACCAGGCGGGGCCCTGAACGCCATCCAAAAGGCCACCGCCTTACAAACCCAAAAGGCCCAAGAAGCTAAAGAGATTCAACCGGCTGAGGCCTGGGACTATCAGGGCCTTATACTAAGCGACCTGAAACGCTATGACCCTGCCCTGCAGGCCTTCCAGAAGGCCCTTGAGATCGACCCGAATTTCTTCCCCGCCTGGCATAACATGGGTATGACGCTGGACCAGATGGGAAAGACAGGGGAGGCCATCGATGCCTATAAACGATCCCTCAGCATAAACCCGAATTTTGACATCGCATGGTATAATATGGCATCCGCCCAGGCAGCACTCAAGGATAGGAATGGTGCACTCGAGTCCCTAAGGCAAGCCGTAGGGCTGAACCCGAAGATAAGCGGCTGGGTGAGGAGTAACCCCGACTTCGCACCCTTCCTGAACGACCCGGACTTCGCAAAAATACTGGGGCGGTAATACTATTCGGCACACAATAATTTTTTGAGAGCCCTGCAAAGTCCACAAATACCCTAACGTCATTCTGAGCGAAGCGAAGAATCTAGTATTCTTGAGATTCTTCGGTCGTTTCACTCCCTCAGAATGACAGTTGTGGAGGCTTTTTCAGAGGTCTCATTTCATTTATACATGCCGTTAACTCCACCAACTTAATAGGCTTCTCGATAACAAAGTCCACTGGCAGCTCCCCGTCTTTAAAGCTGTTTAGTATCTCTCCCCGGCCTGTCACAAGGCCCACCTTTGGCTTCTTATCCAGCCCCTCCAGCTCCCTTATTACCTCCCACCCGGATACCCCCGGCATGGCCAGGTCACATAGCACGAGGTCAAAGGCCTCGCTCTTTAACAGCCTTATTGCCTCGGCACCGTTGTCAACTACCTTAACAACATAACCCTCTTTAGAGAGGAATCTCTCCAGAAAGTTACATATCACTTTCTCATCATCCACTACCAGGATGCGGCGGCTCTTGGCCTCTAGTTTTTGAGCCGCTTCGGGAGATACCGCCCTGTCTCTCCGGCCGTCTGCGGCCTTTGTGTGAACGTGCATTCCTTTCCCCTCTTGCCATCCATGTCTATCTTGGTCTATCTTACTGCCACGTCTCGTAACAGTGCCCATAGGCAAGTTTACCCTCAACCCACTTCATTCCAGTATCAGTCCGGTGGTGAAAAACGACACCTATTTTGATAAGAGACGGTAGCACTTCTTGATTAAGAGAGGAAGGAGGCAGAAGGCCAGTTGCCCCCGCCCTGGCCTTCTACCTGCCTAAGGTAAACCCCCTTTCCCCCTTGGGGGTTTAGTAATGAAAGACGAAAGATAATAGAACAATTACGATGCCAAGCCGCAGGATTTTTATAGAAATATATAAAGAAGTTTCTGCCTTGCATAGATGTAACTATCTCTATGTGAAATAGAGGCTTATGCCAGTCCCAAAAGCCTGCAGAAGAGCCTTCTGTTATTGAGACTATTCTCACTGGGACCCTCGTATATCGCAACAAACGACATTGTCTAATATTCAGACAAATGGCAGGGGCAGGCCTTATCATGTTCAACGCGTTCCTCAGGCCATAGAAGACCTGCGCTATCCCTTCTGTGGGGTGTTGTGGGCTTTAGGCACCCCGGAAAGATTAGTCAAGCTTTACAATAGGAGCCTTAAAAGGTATTATCTATATCCCTGGTTACTTAAGGAGCTAAAATAATATTAAGGAGATGAATTATGATGTCTATCAAAAATATCGCCATAGCCATCGTCGTGGTATTTGTCTTACTTACAGCACTTGAGGTATTAGGCGTAATTGACTACTGTCCGGCGATATAGCTTGAAGCTTTGGAGTGTTTATCTGGTGGGAAGTTAAAGCTTCTTTCAGCGGCTTTTCCCGCTTCAGCGATAGTTTTAAGGTGGCCTAACCCTTCCGAAAAGGGGGGCTTTAAAGGGGGTAAAGTGAGATTTTTGGTGGAGCCAGGATTCGTGGTTAAGTCACTTCATGATGTTCTATGCCCTGCAGCATGGATGTCTCAAGCATCTGCATCCGCCTGACCAAGTCCTTTACCATCTCCTGCGTGCGGGCCATTCTCACCACCATTTCGTTTGTCTGGTGAAGCCTGGTGGTCATTCTCTGTATCATCTTCCTGGCGAAAGGAGGAAGGGTCTCGTGGTACTTCCTGCACATCTTCTCGTCTATTAATACTACTTCACAATCAGTTTCTGCCGAGGCCGTGGTAGAGCGAGGAAGCCCTTCACCAAGTACAGCGCGTTCACTGATAAAATCTCCAGCATGCCCCTCTCCCAACTTTATGCTCTTGTTTAACACCCGCTTGGTTATCATAATCGTACCGCGCTCTATAAAGTACATCTCATCGGCCGTGCTGCCCTCATAGAAAAGGATTTCTCCCCGCTTGAGAGCTACGGTTTTACCACCCTCAAGGTTAAAATCAGATTTAAAAGCCATCTCTTACCCTCCTATTTCTAAGATCTTTAGATTTACGTTATGTCTGCAAAAAGCGAAGATTTGCTTTGAGGACCGTCTCAAGTGTTTTTATCGCCACTTATATCTAAATCACGTAGGCTCATTTATTGCGAAAACCTACTATTTGCAAGAAAGATTGTCAAGATACTACGTCGGTTATATACCGCTTGTAAATACCCCAGAACGCTTCCGGAACCCTCTCAGGGGCCTGTAGACGCACGGTGGTAGGGTATAGAGCAAGCTTTGTGGGTAGACTACCCCCCTCTGTAGGATTTTGTCTCTATCTGTCAGTCCGCCCAAAATGAGAAAAGTCCTGAACCCAGATCATAAGTCCAGGGCTTGTGAGCAAGCGTGCCGGGGAGGACTCGAACCCCCGACCGTCGGATTAGAAATCCGATGCTCTATCCAACTGAGCTACCGGCGCAGTTTAACACATCATTTCATTGTCTGATTGTAGCTTATCAAAAACACTACCTTCCATCAACCTCTGGCCGTTGTTGCGGGCAGGCGAAAAACGAGCGGATTGTGCCCATTTATGGCAAAGGTGCGGCCGGGGCTATCTGCTGTGGTGGTACCTTTGACCCTTGAAGAATATTTTATCAAATTGAAGGTAGAAATATGAGCATACTCGCCATATAATTTACCTGGTCAGGAGTCTCCGGTACGCTCCGGAATTGCTCATGATACTCAAATTATTATGTTGAAACCACTGTATTTCTCGGGGCTTCTTTGTATTAATTAGTAGAGGAGGACTGTTTCCATCACTACTTTCCTGCCGGAGACCTACAGATTCTGCAACTTCAGCCTGGTCAAAACTAGGAGGGAAAAATGAAGATAAGAAATTATCTGCAAGAAGAAGGCAAGGCCAAGAAGGTTCATTATGCCGCCAACCAAGTCATCATCTCTCAGGATGAACAGGCCCAGGAGATGTATTTTATAGACTCGGGAAAGGTAAAGATACAAAGGAGGGTGCCTGAGTTAGGAAGGGAGTTAGAGATAGCTGCTCTGGGGCCAAATGACTTTTTCGGGGTACTGGGTATAATGATGGGCAGGCATCGCGTGGCAGACGTGGTGGCGGTAACGGATTGCACCTTATGGTCCATGGACAAAGCGTCCTTTAAAGAGGCCGTCGGTAAGAGCCCTGAATTTGCACTATTAATAGTGGAAGGGCTGTGCGACAGGCTTGCCAAGGTAAACGAGAGAACAGAGGAAACATTTGCACAATTTAAGGAATTTACCACGCGCTTTGAGGAGGTCTCTCTCCTATGGCACGCCCTTATTCCGTACTAATCTCATTCTCCGATTAGCCGCCGGTTTGTATGCCCCGTAAGGCGGTTGTTCTTGGTTTTACTTTCCGTCGCTGCGCAATATCTTGAGAACCCTGTGATACACCGGGCCGTTGGACGGCTGTACCCACTTTTATATAGGCATCGAAAACGAACTCTGCCGGGACGTTACCCGCTTCTTCCGGCAGTACCGGCAGGTGTAGCGTACAGCCTTGTGCATAAGGCGCAAATTCCCACAAAAAATCCTCACCCTTGATATTTCCTTCCAAGTCTGTTAGATTTTAGGGTCTTCGCTTAGTATCCATTTTTCAGGAGGAGGGAAATGGCCCCCTATCAGACCAAAGACATCAGGAATATCGCCTTCACAGGTCACGGGGCCTCAGGCAAGACGTCGCTTGTCGAGGCCATGCTCTTCCGCTCCGGAGTCACCAACAGGATGGGCAGCGTTGACGAAGGCACTTCCATCGCAGACTACGAACCCGAGGAGAAGGAAAGAAAATTCACCATAGACGCCGCGCTCCTGCCCTGCAAGTGGCAGAATAAGGTCATAAACACCTTAGACACGCCCGGCTATCCCGACTTTATCTCGCAGACCATCGGCGCCCTGAGTGCCGTGGAGACGGCGATACTGGTCGTCTCCGCCACCGGGGGCATACAGGTAAATACAAGGAAATTCTGGTCCCTTGCGGCCGACAGGGGACTGGCCCGCATCATTGTTATATCGAAACTCGACGGCGAGAATGTAGAGTTCGCCAAGCTGCTCGATTCGATTAAGGAAAATTTCGGTCAAGACTGCATACCGCTCAACCTGCCCGTAGGCTGCGGCCATGACCTTAAGGGCCTGGTCAACGTGCTTGAACTGCCCAAGGACCTCCCCTCAGGGGTGGTGGGCGACCCCCAGGCCGCCCATGAAGCGCTGGTGGAGAAGGTGGTAGAGGCCGACGACGAGGTGATGAACAAATACCTGGAAGGCGAGGAGGTAACCGCCGAAGAATTGAAGAACTGCATGATAAAGGCCGTAGCGGGGGGACACCTGGTGCCCGTCCTCTGTACCTCCTCCAGGAAGGTAATAGGGGTGGATGAACTGCTGAACACCCTGACGGACTTTGCGCCCGACCCCTCGTCCGGAGTTGCAAGACGGGCCATGGATATGGAAAAGAACGAAGAGGTCCCGATAAAGGCCGACGAGAAGACCCCGTTCAGCGCCCAGGTATTTAAATGCATCACAGACCCGTTCGTAGGGAAGCTGGCCTTCTTCAGGGTCTTTTCCGGCGTGTTGGACGGAGACCTGAGTTTTTACAACTCAAACATCAAAAAGAGCGAGAAGGCGGGACAGATATTCAAGGTCCTGGGCAAGGAACAGCAGCCGGTGGATAAGGCCATCGCCGGCGACATAGTCGCCGTGGCCAAGGTGGAGAATATAGGCATCTCAGACACGCTGTGCAGTTCCAAGAAGCCGTTCTCCTTCGCCCCGATAGCCTTCCCCACCCCGATGGTCTCTCTTGCCATCGAGCCAAAGAGCAAGGGCGCCGAGCAGAAACTCTCAGGCTCCCTGACAAAACTCACCGAAGAAGACCCGACCTTCAAGATAACCAGGGACATACAGACCAACGAGATGGTCGTAACCGGTACAAGCACCCTGCACCTGGACATAATGCTCAACCGCCTCAAAAGGCGGTTTGACGTGGAGGTAGCTACCCACGAGCCCAAGATACCGTATAAAGAGACGATAACCGCAAATGTCGACACCAACTACAAACACAAGAAACAGACCGGCGGCCGGGGACAGTACGGCGAGGTCTACATAAAGCTCGAACCCATGCCCAGGAGCGAAGGCTTCGAGTTTGTGAACAAGGTCGTCGGCGGAAGGATACCCGGACAATATATACCCGCAGTGGAAAAGGGGCTGAAGGAGACCCTGGGCAAGGGCATATTGGCCGGCTATCCCATAGTGGACGTGAGAGTGACGCTGTACGACGGGTCCTACCACACCGTAGACTCCTCAGAGGCGGCCTTCAAGATGGCGGCCTCCAAGGCCTTCCGTCAGGGCTTTAGCGAGGCAAGGCCCGTGCTCCTGGAGCCCGTGGTGACCATCGAGGTCACCATCCCGGGAGAATTCATGGGCGAGATATCGGGCAACCTCACCAGCCGCAGGGGCCGCATAATCGGCATGGACACCATCGGGCAGATGCAGGTAATCAAGGCGTCCATACCCATGGCAGAGGTCGCAAAATACGAGACAGAACTAAAGTCCATGACCGGCGGGCAGGGGTCCTACACCATGGAGTTCTCCCACTACGACCCCGTCCCCACCCACATAGCACAACCCATCCTCTCCAAGGGCAAAAAGGTAGAGGAAGAGGAATAGTCCTCCGCCTGACCGGCATTGACCATCAGGTATACTTGTAGGGGCGGGTCTTGCGCCCGCCCAAAGGGCTGTGGCTTGACTGGAATCAACGCTTAGGTATACTTGTACCACAGCAATACAAGAGTACCTATCGCTGCGGCTTT
>JAUXLO010000120.1 GCA_030623665.1 Planctomycetota bacterium | reverse complement strand
TCGTTTGACCAGGACCTTCCTCATAAGACAGCAGCCACCCTTGCGGGGCTCGGCTGGATAGGAAAGTCAGCCCTGTTCGTATCCCCGATATACGGTCCCAGGGTGCGGTTGGGAACCGTGCTGACAGACATGCCGCTTGAGACGATAAATTCTGTAAGTACCGGTAAATGTGGCAGTTGCACAAATTGCATAAGGGCCTGTCCGGCCAGCGCCATAAGGGACAAGGAGTGGCAGGTCGGCGTGAAGCGCGACGAGCTACTTGATGCCCATGCATGCCGCAAAAAAGCCCTTGAATTCAGCGCCGCACTGGGGATAAATGACTCCCTCTGCGGTATCTGTATCCGGGCCTGCCCCGTGGGCAGCAAAGACCGTGCAACACAGTACCCGATTTTCGCCGGGGAAACTACACTACAGTAGCATATGTACTGGTCAAAAAACGAATGTATGCTATATGTAGTATGGCAGAGGACATGGCAGGTTCGCAGCTATTAGAATACAGGGGCTGAAGAAGCCTCATATCCAACAAAACAACCCCTAGGCCACATCAAAACTGCCCTGCAATGAGCTGCCTGCTTATCCCTTGCATAGCTGGGCCATGAGGTCCTCAAATTGGGCATTTCCGTTGAAGTGGATTATGACCTTACCCTTACCACCGCTGTGGCGTATCTGGACCTTTGTCCCCAGCGACCCGCTCAGTCTGTCTTCCAGTTCCCGGGTGTTGTGGTGGTTATTACCCTTGCGCCGCCTAGCCTGTGTCTTTCGTTTCCCGTTCGAGGCCAAGACCTCTGTCTGCCTCACGGTCAGACCATCGTCAAGTATCCTCTGGCACAACCTTTTTTGGGCGGACTCCCCCCTTGCGGCAAGGAGCGCCCGGGCGTGTCCCTGGGAGATTGTTCCACGTGAAACATGCTCCTGGACCTCCACCGGCAATTCCAATAACCGCAACGTGTTAGCAACGGAGGAGCGGTCCATGCCAACGTACTTTCCGACCGCCTCTTGTGTCAGCTCAAAGACCTCAACAAGCTCCCAGAAGGCCCTTGCCCTTTCTATAGGGTTTAGGTCTTCTCGCTGCAGGTTCTCAACTAGCGCAACTGCAAGGGATTGTTTTGGCGTGGTTTCCTTCACTATGGCGGGTACACTGCCCATCCCAAGTTCCTTTGCGGCACGCCATCTTCTCTCTCCAGCCACCAACTGATAGCCGTCCTTGGTGCGCCTGACCAGTATCGGCTGGAGTATGCCATGCTCTCTTATAGAGTCTACAAGAGATTCGATGGCCTGTGGTGCAAAGTCCCTTCGGGGCTGATGGGGATTTGGCTGAATGCTTTCCGGACTGATCTGCAGCATACTCCCGCTGGGTTCTGCCTCAACGATGTTCCCGAGGAGCGAATCCAGGCCCTTGCCGAGCCTTTCCCTGTCCAACATAATTCTTTACCTCCGGCATTCATATCATCAGCCTCCCCTCGGTGAGGGATTATAGCAAAAGGCCCTCCGGCGTCAACGATAAAACCTTTTCTGTTTATTCAGGTATGTACTGACTATACAATATGTTGTAGTGAGGCTCTATTCCCCAACTATATGTTGTAATGAGATACCAAAACTTTTTCTCTTGAAGAGATGTGTATTTATTGTTAGAGTAACGTTTTATCACTAAGGCCGTGGGGGGCACAACTACCGGTGAAAGAAGCAACAGCCGACGCGGGGAATAAAGAGCCATCGCTTGAGCAGGTGGAGCGCGAGGTTAGAGAGAGGCTTGAAAAGTGGTTGGCGTTAACCCCCTACCGTTTTAACCCAGAGACTGCCGTAGTTGGCACGATAATACGCGGTATTGCCATAAGAAAGATAAAGGCGGGTGGCGAGTACTGCCCCTGCAGGGTGCTCAGTGGCGATGCCAAAAACGATTCCAAGCTCGTCTGTCCCTGCGTCTTTCACAAAGCTGAGATAGAAAGGGACGGGATATGCCTCTGTGCCCTCTTTGTGGGGCCGAATTATGTGGGCTAGTCACCGTTTCAGGCCCAACCCATAAGCTCCCTTATCTTTGACCCAACATCCTCTGATTGTACCAGTGCCTCTCCCACAAGCACTGCGTCTATCCCGGCATCTTCTAGACGTTTTACATCGGCCCTCGATTTGACACCGCTCTCGCTTACAACGGTCTTGTCATCGGGGATAAGCGGCCTGAGCCGCAGGGTGGTCTCGAGGTCAATCTTGAATGTATGGAGGTCTCTGTTGTTTATTCCCAGCAGAGTGGCAGGCGTACCGAGTGCCCTTTTTAGTTCTTCCTCCGTGTGCACCTCTACCAGGCAGTCGAGCCCCAACCGGCCGGCGGCGCCCAGAAGCGCATCCAGTTTCTTCTCGTCAAGGAGGGCCGCTATCAGTAATACGGCGTCTGCGCCACTCGTCCTGGCCTCGATGAGCTGATACTCGTCTATGATGAAGTCCTTGCGGAGAAGGGGCAGCGTTACCGTCCTTCTGACATCTTCCAGATGGGCAAGCTTACCGTGGAAAAATCTCTCGTCGGTCAGAACGGATATTGCAGAGGCACCGCCTTCTTGGTACTCTAGGGCAATCTGCGAGGGGTTCATATTGTGGCGCAGAATACCCCTGGACGGCGAGGCCGCCTTTACCTCGGCTATCAGCCCAAGACCCCCGGAGGTCTTTGTTGCGGCCTTCAGGACAGCTTCTAAGCCGTTTGTGTCAGGCAGGTTAGACAGGGCCGCCTCAAGCTGCTCACGGGGGCGCTGTCCCTTGCGCTGAGACACCTCAAGGAGTTTGTGTTTGTAGATTTCACCAAGTATCACAGGACGAATTTTATCATCCGGCACCTCACAAGGCAACGTAAAACGACAACATAGAATAACCATGCTATCTTACATAAGAAGGTATGCCTCGTCATTTTTCCTCGTGGTTATCCTCCAGTCTTCTTTATTCCTTTCGTCCATAACTGGCGGTACGGTTGATGTACCTGACCAGGGGGGGTTACTGAAGGGCCAGCTGGTTAATGCAGTCTTTGCCTGCATCGGGAGGTACTACATAGATTTTAACAGGCTGAAGGTCCACGAGGTACTGAGTGATGCAATGAAGGGGGTGGAAAGGGCAGTTCCCAACGTAATGGTCTCCGTGGACACGCATGCGGCACGGGTCCAGATAGACGGGACGGACGAGGTCTTTGGGATTGGGGGGGTCGAGTACTGGGCAGACCTTCGGGACCTGCTCAAGGAGATATTGCACTTTATCGAGTCGAGCGGGAAGTGTCCCGTTACATACAGGGAGCTGGAGTACGCAGCGCTCAGCGACATACTCAGCGGGTTTGATCCCTACTGCAAGCTTTATCAGCCAAGAGACTTCGAGAGGGCCGAGAATCTTGGTGCAAGCAGCTTCGTGGGACTTGGTATGGACGTCGAGTTCAGGGAGGGCTCACTTGCAATCATAAAGATTTATGAGAATTCCTCCGCCCACCGGGCGGGGCTTCAGCCAGGGGACAGGATTATTGAGATAGACGGGGAGTCAGCGCGAAAGATGAGCCTTAGAGAGGCGCTGCAGAGGCTGGCCGGCCCCGAGGGCACGAACGTTGCCGTCTCTATCGTAAGGAACAGCTATATAAAGACTTACACTCTGCGACGGCAGCGCGTCGAGGTGCAAAATGTGACGACCGTCCTCCTGGAGGGTGACATTGGATACATAAGAATAGGTAACTTTCAAGACGGCACGTTTGAGACCGTGGTTAAGGCACTGGAAGGGCTGAAGAAAGAGGCGAATCTGAATGGCCTGGTGATAGATTTTCGCGGGAACTACGGCGGGGTGATGGATGAAATCATTCGCGTGGGGGATTTACTGCTCTCATCCGGCGTCCTGAATATAAAGGTAAGCACCGGGAAAGGGTATCCGGACTTTGTAAGGGCCAGGCCTTCAGGTAATAGGGAAGAACGTTACCCTCTGGTGGTCTTGATTGACGAGGGCAGTGCATCAGGCTCGGAGATACTGGCCGCTGCGTTCAAAGAAAACGGAAGGGCCATAGTTATGGGCGAGCAGTCCTTCGGCAAGGCCTGTATCCAGCAGATATTCGTCCTAAAGGGCAAGTACGCCGTTAAACTCACCACGGCCAGGTACTATACCCCCCATGGACGATACATACAATTTGTGGGCCTTGCGCCCGACGTGCTCCTTATACCCATAAGGGTTGACCGGGATAACCCGACCCTTACCCGGCGTGTGCACTACCTGAACGAGGGCCTTATAAGGGCAAGAATAGAGAGGCCCGTCGGCGAGGAAAAACCAGCCGCCAGTCTTGCATACTTTGACGAGAATCCTTCGGCTAAAAGACCGGGCCCTGAAAGTAACTACGAGGTGCAACTGGCGATGAGGCTTATAGAGGAAGGCGCCCTCTCCGGCGGTGTGGTGAGGTGGGACGTCTGCGAACGTGTCCTGCGGCGGGCGCAGAAGGAGGAGGAGAAAAAGATAGTGAAGGCCCTGGAAGGGCAGGGCATAGACTGGTCGTCAGGGCTGCCCGAAGGCACCCCGAGTCCGCTCGCCCGGATAAACCTTGACAAGGAGATTAATGAGGTAGATGCGGGGGAACCTATTTACTTCATTGTCAGCGTGGAGAACCTTGGGGACGGTGCGCTCTACAGGGTGCTGGGGAGGAGCTCCTCCACCAACCCGGTCTTTGACGGTCTTGAGTTCCCCATCGGCCAGATAGAACCCGACCGTAGCGGCTCTTACATGCTGAAGGTGGTTGTACCGGAAGATTCACTGGACAGGCGGGACGAGGTGGTAATCAAGTTCACGGAGGACAATGGTTTTGCGCCCGACGACCTTGTGGCGTGGGTTACCACCTGGGCACAGCTCACGCCTGTCTTCGCTTATTCCTATAAAATCCTTACCGGTGCAGGGGGTAAGGACGACGGTCTCATAAAAAGGGGCGAACAGGTCGAGCTTGTGCTCACGGTAAAAAACATCGGGGAGGGCGATTCCAAGGACACGGTCGTTATGCTAAGGCCGCTGGACCCTGGGGGGATAGCCATACACAATCCCAGGGTGGGGCTGGGTATGCTCGGGGCCAGGGAAGAGGAGACCGTTAAGTTCGGCCTTGCCGTTGGAGACACGTCGCCGGACAGGCTCGAGCTTGAGGTGGTTATAGCAGACCTGAACCTGGGCATAAATCTTTTCAGCAAGCTCTTACTGCCCATAGAAAGGGCGCATATCAACGTAGCGGCATACTCCGGCACCCTCAGGGTGTCGGGGGACGGCGCAAAGGTGTACGGCGGCAGGTCAGAGACGTCGCCCGCGCTCACACCGCTCATTGCCGACAGCATCATCAGGTCCGACGGACGCGTAAACGACTGGTTCCGCGTACCCCTTACCGGCGGGTTTTACGGCTGGGTGAACGTACGGGATGTTGGCGAGGTCTCCTACAATGACGGACGGATGAAAGATGAGCAGGGGATAACACCGGTGTCGTTCCTCCCCTTCAGACCGCCTGTCATTACGCTGAGGGAGGGGGTGCTTACCGCCAGGAGGGGCAACGTCGACCTGAAGTTCCACGTGGAGGACGACCAGGACGTAAGGGCCGTCTACGTCATGGTGAACGACGTCAAGGTTTTTTATGAATACAATAAAAACCGCACAAGCGAATGCGACTTTACCGCCGAGCTGCCCATCGCCAAGGGATTGAACCTGGTACGCATAGTGGCCTACGACGACCAGGGCCTCGCTACCGAGAAACCCTTCGTGATTACGGGCATATAGTCAATCGTGGCTGTTCGCCATAGGCGAATCTGCTTCAGGCACGACCTGATTTATCAGGTTAACAATTCGAATTGTAGTTGCTCGATTTTCGCCGTAGGCGAATCCCGTCAGGGGCGCCTCAGGAGGCCGCCTCGGGCGTGATATCGAACCTATAATGCCCCATGAATGGG
>JAUXLO010000163.1 GCA_030623665.1 Planctomycetota bacterium | reverse complement strand
TGGTGAGGAGAAGGAGGAGAATCGCCCTTTTAAATCTTTTACGATTGTGATAGTGTGACCCCTCATGCCTGAGAGCAGCAAAGATTCGGTCCGCCTCTTTAGCAGGACGGCCGGCCTGGGTTTCTTTATGGTCGGTTCAATAGTGGGCGGTTACCTGGTAGGAAGCTATTTAGATTCCCGTCTGGGCACTTCTCCGTATCTGCTACTTGTCTTTCTTCTGCTGGGGATTGCGGGCGGTTTTTTAGAGTTTTACAGGACAATAAGATATTTGATGTCTGAGAATAAGAAATGAAAGAATTCCATCTTGACGAAGGTTTTCCCCGGAGGGTCTTCTGCACGTCTTTGGCCTTAGCGGCAGTAATGGTCTTGGGTTCTACGTTCTTGCATTCTTTTCCCCTGACTCTTAGTCTGGCCCTGGGGTCGGGGGCGAGTCTTGCTTTAAGCGGGGTTCTTTGGTGGACAATACTTCGCCTGGCTTCAAGAAATAAACAGGCGGCCCAGCGTTTCTTCCTGTTGGTAAGCGTCCTTAAATACATTTTTCTGGTAGGGGTTCTGTATTTTATCTTCCACTACTTACAGATCATTCCTGCAGCCTTTCTGGCAGCAATTGGCCTTGTGCCGATGGTGATTGTCTTGAAGTTGTCAGAAATGGTTCTTATTAGCTATCTAAAAAAGTCTGCCCGGGTAGGTCCTAAGATTTAGGGAGAGAATACAAGTATGGCACATGAAGCTGAAGGGGCGGTTAAGGAATTACCGACCTTTTTAGACTTTTTTGTCCTGGATATGGACCAGACATACTTGGGCCTTTCACTTCACCAGTGGATGCCTGTGATAATGTCCGGGGTGGCAATCACCTTCCTGGTGCTTTATTGCTACCGGATTACCAGCAACCTTAAGAAGATCCCCGGATTACAGCAGGCCTTACTGGAGCTGTTAGTAGAGAGTCTGGATGACTTTGTGAAATCCCAGATGGGTAAGGTGGTAGGTGCATCCTTTGTGGCCTTTATAGGGACGTTGTTCATCTACATCTGGGTGATGAATATTATGGGACAGATTCCCCTGTTTCACTCCCCCACCGCCGACTATAACACTACCCTGGCATTAACCCTGATAGTTTTTTTACTTACCCATTATTACGGGCTCAAAAATAACGGGCCGATAGGCTATTTTAAGCATTTTCTGGGAGAGCCCAAGTGGTTGGCCCCCTTACTGCTACCCATCCACCTGGTGCAGGAGTTCCTTGCCCGGCCCCTGACCCTTTCCCTGCGACTTTTTGGGAATTTAACGGGGCAGCATACTATTCTGTCCATCGGCATAGGATTTTCCCCTTTCCTTTTCGGCTTCTTACCTATCCCGGTGCAGCTCCCCGCCGCACTGTTGGATGTTCTGTTGGCTACACTCCAGGCAGGCATCTTTGCGGTACTTGCCTGTTTCTATATAGCGGGTGCCATTGGCACCCTGGAAGAGCAGCACTAAAAAAAGGAGGATTTTGGAATGATCTATTATGCAGGATTAGTCCTTGCTATCGCCTTTGTGGCCATAGCAGCAGGTGGATGCGGCGCAGGCATGGGCATCACCGTAGCAGGGGCCCTTAATGCCATGGCCAGACAGCCGGAGATGATGAGCCGCTTCCAGTTGACGATGTTTATCGGTCTGGCCTTTATTGAATCTCTTACTATATATTCATTAGTAATCTCTTTCATCTTTTTAGGAAAGCTGCCTGCACCCGATGTTCTCCTTGAGTTAGTCAAACAGGGCACCAGGTAGAAGGAGGGGACAGCCTTGGAATTCTTTCGGGCCTTACACGTAGATTTTAAACTAGTTATCGTCCAAGCCGCCGGTTTTCTAATCGTCCTCTATCTCCTCAGGAGGTACCTCTTTAGTACTATCCTTGACCTACTTAAGGCCAGGAGGGAGGAGATTCAGGATACCTACGACAAGTCTGAACGGCACCATGAAGAGGCGGCGAACCTGAAGGCAGAGTACGAGAAAAAGGTCCTTGAGGCCGAAGACGAGGCAGAACAAAAGCTTACAGCCGCCGTGAAGGAGGCCAAGACCCTGGGCACGGAGATAGTCGAAAATAGCCGGCAGGAGGCCGAGACAATAAAACAAAAGGCACAAGAGACGCTTGAGCTGGAGCGAAAAAAGGCGGCCGCAGAGATTAGAAACCAGGTGGTAAACCTCTCCATGCTGGCAACCGAAAGACTTATCGAACAGACCGTCAGCAAGGACAAGGCCGAACAACTGGTTGACAAGTTCATCGAAGACGTTGAGGGTCTCAAGTGATAGACAAGACACTCGCCACCGGATACCTTCAGGCGCTTTTCGAGCTGGCCAAAGCAAAGGACCTGGTTCATCAAGTAACCAGTGACCTGGAGACCGTAGCCGGGCTTTTTAGGGAAAATGCAACGCTAAGGAAGATATTTCTCCACCCGTCCGTTACCAGGGACGAGAAAACGGCACTCGTCAAGAACGTCTTTGCGCCCCACGTAACCCCTCTTGTCAGGAACTTCTTGCTGCTAATCGTGTCAAAGCGGCGAGAGAAAATCTTGGACGACCTTCTGGAGCAGTACCAGGCGATAGCCGATCTGGTTAGCGGGAAAGGCAGAGCCCTCGTAAGAAGCGCCATACCCCTCTCAGACGATAAGCACGCAAGGATTAAAAAGGCCCTTGAGGACATGACACAGAAAGAAATAGAGATAGAGACCCGGGTTACCCCCGAAATTCTTGGCGGCGTAATCATTAAAATCGGCAATAAGATTATTGACGGAAGTGTCTTCTCCCGCCTCAAGAACCTTAGGAGGAAACTGGTCGAGGTGGGAATCAGCTGACTCATGCGGCAGACACCCATCCTTATTAAAAATATCGGAATTTTTTAGGATAGGAGCGGTTATCTATGACTTTGAAGCCTGATGAAGTAGCATCCATATTAAAAAAAGAGATAGAGGGATACGAGGAAAAACTCCAGATGGAGACCGTGGGAACGGTACTCCAGGTGGGTGACGGCGTGGCCAGGATTTATGGCCTGGATGACTGTATGGCAAGCGAACTGTTGGAATTCTCAGAAGGGTTATACGGAATCGCACTCAACCTGGAAGAGGACAACGTGGGTGCCATCCTGCTGGGTTCGGACGAGAACGTAAAGGAAGGTGATACAGTAAAGACGACGGGTAAGATTGTGCAGGTGCCTGTCGGTGAAGCGCTTCTGGGCAGGGCCGTAAACGCCCTGGGCCAGCCCATAGACGGTAAAGGCGCCATCGCCGCAGACAAATTTATGCCGATTGAGGGCCGCGCGCCAAGTGTGGTAGAGAGGATGCCGGTGAAGGAGCCCCTGCAGACCGGCATAAAGCCCATCGATGCGATGATACCCATAGGCAGGGGACAGAGGGAACTCATAATCGGCGACCGCCAGACCGGAAAGACGGCCATCCTGGTTGATACCATAATTAACCAGAAAGACACGGACGTATACTGCATCTATGTCGCCATCGGTCAGAAGATGTCTACCGTCGTTGACGTAATAAAGACGCTGGAGGAACACGGTGCCATGGAGTACACCACCGTTGTGGTGGCCTCGGCCAGCGACCCCGCACCGCTTCAGTATATCGCGCCCTATGCAGGATGCGCCATGGGTGAGTATTTCAGGGACAACGGCAAGCACGCCCTTGTAATGTACGACGATCTGTACAAACACGCCCTGGCGTACCGTGAGGTATCGCTCCTGCTCAGGCGCCCGCCGGGCCGGGAGGCATTCCCCGGCGACGTGTTCAACATCCATTCGCGTCTGCTCGAGCGCGCCTCCAAACTAAACGAGGAGCTCGGCGGCGGCTCGCTGACCGCACTGCCTGTCGTAGAAACCCAGGCCGGCGACTATTCCGCATACATCCCGACCAACGTAATCTCCATAACCGACGGACAGATATACCTTGAGAGCGACCTGTTCTTTTCCGGCGTAAGACCCGCCATTCACGTGGGTCTTTCAGTGTCCAGGGTGGGAGGCAACGCGCAGAC
>JAUXLO010000195.1 GCA_030623665.1 Planctomycetota bacterium | reverse complement strand
GGCCATTTTAGAGGTGTGGCCACGGTCGTGGCCAGACTATTTGACATAATAAGGCCGGACAGGGCCTACTTCGGCCGGAAAGACCTTCAGCAGGCAGCCGTTATCAAGAGATTGGTGAAGGATTTGGATATGGATGTAGACGTGGTGACACTGCCGACGGTGCGTGAGGCAGACGGCCTTGCGCTAAGCTCCCGCAACCGGCACCTGACGGACAAACAGAGGCAGACCGCCCTGTCCATCCAAAGGGCCCTTGAGAGGGCTGAGGAGCTGTTTACCTCCGGCGAGAGGGATTCTACGGTTCTTGTCAGGGAGATGCGTGACGTCCTTACCGCAGCCGGCGTAAGCAAGACAGATTACATCTCTATCGTTGAGCCTGAGACCCTCGAAGGCCTAGATGAGGCCTATCCGGGGGCCGTGGCGGCCATTGCGGCATGGGTAGGCGACACCAGACTGATAGACAATACCGCGCTGGGCGTGGGACCTGCGTCACAGTCGCCTTTACATCACAAGGTCGAGACAGTATAAGAAGGAAGGATTATTACGATGTACCGGGAGATGTGCAAGTCAAAGATTCAGCCTGCAACCGTGACGGGCGCCAACCTCCATTACCAGGGGAGCATAACCATAGATGTGGCTCTGCTCGAGGCCAGCGACATCGTGGAGTACGAAAAGGTTCAGGTGCTGAACCTGTACAACGGGCAGAGGATAGAGACCTACGCCATAGAAGGTAAAAGGGATTCAGGCACAGTCTGCTTAAACGGGGCTGCTGCACGCTGGGCGCATCCCGGAGATAAGGTCATCATAATCTCTTACGGCCTTGTTGAGGACAGTAAGGCAAGTAACTGGAAACCGAAGATAACCCTGGTTGATGAGGCTAACAGGCAGCTAAAGGGCGTCCTCTCTGCCGGCGGCGACTAGAGGCTTGCCTGCCAGAGGGAATTAGCCTCCGCCTTATCTATAAGACGACATGCAGCGTACGCTTCTTGAGATACCCATCCCATTTCTTGACCTCAGCATCCCGATATATTCCTACGGGTTTATGATGATGGTGGGCTTTCTCTTCGCCGTACTGGTAGCACGGAGAAAGGCCAACTATGAAGGGATTGACCCGCAGTTGATAACCGACTTGGGGATATACACCTTGGTAGCGGGCATATTGGGCGCAAGGTTGCTTTATGTTACACACCACATCGGCGACTATGCGGGACATCCGCTGGACGCATTTCTGATACATAAAGGCGGGTTGTCGTTTTATGGGGGTATGGTAGTTGCAGTTATAGTGGCAGTGATATTTTGTAGAAGGCGGGGGTTGCCCCCGTTGAAGTGCCTGGACATGGCCGCCGTCGGTCTTGCGATAGGACTTGCATTCGGCAGGATAGGTTGCTTCCTCAACGGGTGCTGTTACGGTGCCAGGGTGGCAGACAACTTTCTGTTCAGGGTACAGTTCCTGAAGACCAAAGACGCCCTCGGCAACGTTGACGGCAGTCCTGTGTTCCTGCACCAACTGGAAGAAGGTTGGGTAGGTTTTGCCGACCCGGTATCCTTGCCCGTCCACCCCACCCAACTCTACGCCGCATTTGGGGCCTTTGTGTTGTTCCTCGTACTAAGCAACGTCTATGCCTACAAGAAGCGCGACGGCGAGATATTCCTGCTGTTCGCCATACTGTATGCCCCAATGCGTTTCTACTGGGAGACGCTGAGGGATGATAGTGCGCCCGTGTTATATGGACTTACGGTCTCACAGGTTATCGGCATCCCGGTATTCCTCCTGGCCCTGGTGGCGTTCGTCTATGGGAGGTGGCAGCTAAACAGGGCCTAGCCCCACCCCTCATGTCATATGTAATTCAACTCTCTCGTATGCGGGTTACCCCGCATCTTCTGACATACCCCCTCAAATAACCTGCCCCCAATCTATTCGTTTACATTCAATATGGAATGATGTATAATTCGCCCACCATTCAGTACTTGTGCTGTTATTTTCAAAAGGAGGGGCATTAAGATGATGGCAGATTTTAGGGTTGTACCTATTGGGACCGGTTCAAGCAGCCTGAGTGCTCAATTGGCTGAGGTCATGGGGGTGGTGGAAAGCAGCGGTGTTAGCTATAAGGTCAATGACATGCGGACCGTCATAGAGGGCGACTGGGAGACGGTCATGGACCTCATAAAGAAATGTCATGACAAGGCCATGGAGAGCTCTGAAAGGGTGAGTACCATAATCACTATCGATGACCGGAAGGGCAAAACCATCCACATCGGAGAGAAGGTTTCTTCTATAGAAAGTGCGCTGGGAAGACCCCTGCGTAAGTAATTTATCTGGCGGGAAAGAGGCGTGGATTTAGATATCGTTAAAGAGATTTCCGGGATAGAGGAAGAGGCGCAGAGGATAGTCGAAGAGGCCAGGAAGAGGGCGAGGGTCCTCGAGGTCAGCGCTGAAGATAAGCAGGCACCACTCAGACTCAAATACGAGAAAGAGTTCGAGGCCAAGGCGCAGGAGTTGGGATGTCGTTTTGAAGGAGAGACACAGCAGGAAGAGGCTGAACTCAAGGAGGCATTTATAGATGCCCAGGCCTTCATCCTGCGGAGAGAGATAGAACGATCCGATGAGGTAGTATC
>JAUXLO010000188.1 GCA_030623665.1 Planctomycetota bacterium | reverse complement strand
CAGCAGGACGATATCTGGCGTTATAAGGTACCGGGGGAGCTGGAATTAGACCTATCCGGCCCCCTGGAGATACCGGGCACCATTAACTTTACCCTGCCAGAGGTGGCTGAGCTAAGGGTTGATATCTCCTCCGAGGATAAAGAGGGGGAAGCAGTCTTTTTGGGCCCCACGGGGAAGATAGAGGTAAAACTGGAACCCACCGACAGCCCGGAAATCGTTGAGTTCAACATAATAAAGCTGGAGGGCCGTGCAGACCCTTTTAAAAGACTGGGTAAATCTAGAAAGGATATCAATGTGGCCCCAAACTCCCTTGCGAAGAGCAAGGGCACACTGAACATAAATACAGGAGGAGTTATGGGCACGGTTTCATTCAAGGCATGGGGGAAAAAGTATAAGGAGCCGTTTCCTGTTGCGGCCGCATATACGGGCCGCTTCGACATGCCTGCTAAGAAGCTGAGCCTGAAACTGAGAGGAACCAGCTTCGAGCCGGTGAAACTGGAGCGGGGCCTTTACCAGCTGATGAGGCCGGAAAAGTTCTGGGAGGCTGTACACCTCTACGCCATCTGGGACGAGACCAGCGACGCGGGTAAGAAGGAGCTCAGGAAGGTAATGACGAAACAGCTCAAGACCAAGTTCCCGGAGACACGGGCCAAGGAGCTCGCTAATATGGTAACCAAAGAGATAATGGAAATGGCGGACGAGGTAGAAGACCTCCAGAAGAAATTGGAGAAGGATGGATTTGATTTCTTCAGGCTCGACCCCACGCTGAAGTAGCGGGAGTCATGATTACGAGGCACAATGACTCCTTATCCGGCCCGAGAACGCCACAAATTATTATAGAAACCAAAGAGAGCTATGGAATACACACGGTGTAAGGTTGGAAGGGTGTTTGTGGTCAGGTTTGACCATGGAGACGACCTCCTGGCGGAACTCACTGCGCTTATCAAGAGGGAAGACATAAGGGCAGGTCTGTTGCACTTCCTGGGCGCCCTGGAAAAGGCCCGGATAGTGGTAGGGCCTGAGAAGGCCGAGGTGCCGCCCGTGCCGATGTGGAGGGATTTTGCGGACGGCAGGGAGGTCTTGGGTCTGGGCACTATTTTCTGGAAGGATGATGAGCCGAAGATTCACATACACAGCGGAATAGGGAGGGATGAGGCCGTTAACCTGGGCTGCATAAGGAAGGACGCAAAGGTCTATCTCACCATAGAGGCGGTAATAACAGAGCTGACGGGTTTGTCGGCAAAAAGAGAGTTTGATGAAAAGACCAGGTTAGACATGCTGGAGTTCAAGGACTAGCGCCACCACTCCTCCTCTAAGCTTTCTTTTCCCTCTTTGGCCAGGACCTTTTCCTGTTTCTTGTATGCCCTGTTCAGGGCCTGGTGGAAGGCGATGTTTCTTGGTCTTGAATTTACCGCCGCCTCTAAGGAACTGATGGCCGCCGCCAGCTTTCCTTCGTTCATATAGGCCAGGCCGAGCCTGTACTGCGCCTCTGCCATTGAGGGGTTGACTGTCAGGACTCGTTTCCATACCGTTATCGCCATTGCAGGGTCTATCTCGGCGGTCCTCCTCCACTGAATGAGCGCCAGGGCAAACCTGCCGCTCTGGGCATAGGCGTTTCCCAGCTCGTAGACCGCCTGTGCGTCGTTCGGGTCAATCTCTACGATGCTGGCATAGTGATAGATGCCGTTCTCATTCTCGCCCATGCTTAGATACAAGTCGCCCAACTTCCTGTGAACCTTAATATTATAAGGATTGTTCTCAAGCTCCGTTTCGTATTCAGACAAGGCCTTGTCCATCATTTCTCTCTCTTCGTAAATGGAGCCCAGTTGGTAATGGACGTCAGGGTAATCGGCGTCTAATTCCACCACATACTCGAACACGGCGGTTGCCTCTCGAAGGGCTTCCAGCTCACGTAACGTTATTGCCCTTAGGAAGTGTGCCTTTTTAAAGTCGGGCCTGATGTCAATGACATGCGTGTACTCTCTAAGTGCGCCCTCAAGATAACCCTGGTCAAAATAGATATTCGCCAGGTACCAGTGTGTCTCTGCGTCATGAGGGTTAAGCCTTAAAGACTCTCTATAGTCTGATACTGCCTCGCCAATATCACCCTTTTCCTCGTAGGTCATGCCCAGATACTTATACGCATCCGGATTATTAGGGTCAATTTCCAAGACCTTCTTGAATTCGGCGATGGCCTGGTCAGATCTACCACTTTTGAGAAGACTGAGACCGAGGCCCTGACGGGCGGGAACGTTGTCAGGATGCTTCTTTAGCAGCCTCTTGAACTGTGTACCAGCGTCCCTAAAATTGCTGGCCAGATAATAAGCCAACCCCAGATTCAGCCTTGCCGGCACAAAGTCGCGCTCCAACTGCAGGGCCTTCAGGTACGCAGTTATGGCCTTTCCCAACCTGCCTTCACCCACGTAGGCAAGACCCAGATTGTTGTAGGCATAAGGAAGATTAGGGTTGTTCTCAACAACGTCCTCCAATTCCTCGACAGAGGCCCCGTAGTCCATCAGTTTATAATAAGAAACGCCCAGTTGGTATTGGGCATCGATGTCATCCGGGAGGGCTCTTAACTCCCTTTTGTACAGGACTATATCGTCTTCTATGGAGCCAGGGGCCACGTCCGACGCACATGAAGTTGCTGACAGCATAAGCCATATCGCCGAGAGTATTCCAAAAAGAAGTCGTGCCCTAGATTCTTTGAGGGGCCTAGGTTTTTTGAGAGGCATAATGCCTTACCTCCTTCATAAACCCCGAGAACAGGAGCTTCTCTGTCGGCTCGTCCAGCATCCTCTCAGGATGCCACTGTACTGCCAGGACAAACGAGTGCTTCTTGCTCTCTACGGCCTCAATCACCCCATCCTCCGCCCTTGCGCAGACCTTCAGGCCGTCGCCAAGACGGTCTACCGCCTGGTGGTGGGTGCTGTTGGTTTCTATGGCCTCCACACCTAGCACCCGGTGAAGTTTTGTGCCTCTCTCTATGAATACCTTGTGGCGTCCTCCAGAGGGGTTGT
>JAUXLO010000191.1 GCA_030623665.1 Planctomycetota bacterium | reverse complement strand
TTCCACTACCTTTATTGCCTGCTCCAGGTCCACTGTATTAAGGTCCTTAAGCTTTACCTTTGCTACCTCCGCTACCTGGTCTCTGGTAACGCTACCAACCTTCTCTCTATTAGGGACACCTGAACCCTTCGCTATCCCGGCCGCCTGTTTAAGCAGTACTGCGGCCGGTGGAGATTTCAGCACAAAGTCGAAGCTCTTATCCTTATAGACAGTAATCTCAACGGGGGTAATAACCCCTTGACTGGCCTTGGTCTTCTCGTTGTATTTGGAGACAAAAAGACCGATGTTAACGCCGTGTTGCCCCAGGGCCGGGCCCACGGGTGGTGCAGGGGTGGCCTGTCCGCCGGGGATCTGCAACTTTATCTTTGTTAGAATTTCTTTTGCCATGTCAAACGGTTTCCACCTGCCAGTACTCAAGTTCCACCAGAGTCGCCCTGCCAAATATGGTCAGTATGACCCTCACCCTGCCGCTGGCCTCAAGGATTTCTTCCACCGTGCCGTCAAAGTTCTCAAAAGGCCCTTCTTTAATCCTTACCCTGTCCCCTTCCTTAAAGTGTATGCTGGCCTTGGGTTGCTCCTCCTTGCTCTCTGCCTCGGTGAGCATCTTTTCAACCTCGTAGGTCGCCATGGGCATGGGCTTCCTGTTGCCTCCGACAAAATCTCCAGTCCCTGGCGTCTCTCTTATAAGAAACCACACGTCTGAAGGGATATTACCCTTGTCATCCACCTCTATCTCGGCCATGATGTAGCCTGGATATATCTTTCTCTCGGTGATCCTCTTCTTTCCGCCCTTGATCTCAGACACCTTCTCCGTAGGCACCAGCACGTTTGTAACCTTATCCTCGATACCCTTAACCCTAACGGACTCTTCCAGGGTATCCTTCACCTTCTCTTCCCTGTTGCTTTGAACCCTTAGCACAAACCACTTTTTTGTCATATGGCACACACTTTTAAGAAAAGCCCTCTTCTATTCAGCACAAACCCTACGCGGAGACCAATATGGAAGGGGAAATCTGAGAGGCTCCAGAGCAGCATTAATCTTGAGCAAGCTACTACCCGAAAAATATCCTCTTCACAGAAAGCCCATAACCCTCATTATCCTTGTTATTACCCAATCCACCCCAAATATGTATGCGCCCAAGATAACAAGCAAAACTATCACCACTCCCGTAGAACCAACAAGCTCGTCCCTGGTGGGCCAAGACACCTTCTGGAGCTCCCCCTGAGTATCAATAAGAAACTCCACCGTCTTCTTGCTGTTTGTGTCTAGTCTGTTCAGCCCTGTCTCAAACCCGGTAGTATGCAGGCCAATAATGGTGGCACAAACAAAAAAGAATGCGGCTGCAGACACGAGGCCCCAGGTCAGCTTTATCCCTACCAGAGGCACTTCCGCTCCCGGGTACAACTGAGCAGACTCTATCAATGTTCCATAAACGGCGTGTGAGGCAAAAAGTGCGAAGGCACCAAGTACGACAGCCATAAAGATCCTGGCATGAAACCCCTGATTCTTTTTATATACCTCCATGCCCTTATATCTTTTTACTTACAAAATGGCAGGTCCGGAGGGATTCGAACCCCCAACACCCGGATTTGGAGTCCGGTGCTCTGCCAATTAGAGCTACGGACCTATACATCCCGTGTATATTATTTCTTATGTTCCTTATGCACCGTGTGCCTACGGCAAAAACGACAATACTTCTTGATCTCCAGACGGTCGGTCCCCCTCGCCTTTTTAGTGGTGCGGTAGTTCCTGCCAGAACACTCCAAACACACAAGGGTTATACTGTCACGCATGGCAGAGAACTTACTCCAATACCTTCGTAACCACACCGGCACCTACAGTCCTACCACCTTCACGGATTGCAAACCTGAGGTTCTCTTCCATCGCAATGGGGGTAATGAGTTCTATTGTCAGCCGCACGTTGTCCCCCGGCATGACCATGTCTGTACCCTTCGGCATGGTGGCGACTCCCGTAACATCGGTGGTCCTGAAGTAGAACTGGGGCCTGTAACCGTTGAAAAACGGGGTGTGTCTGCCGCCTTCGTCCTTAGTCAGGATATAGACCTCCCCTTCAAACTTGGTGTGGGGAGTTATGCTGCCGGGTTTGGCCAACACCTGTCCCCTCTCGAGGTCCCCTTTATCTACGCCTCTCAAGAGGATGCCCACATTGTCCCCTGCTTGTCCATCCTCCAGGGTCTTGTTGAACATCTCCACACCGGTAACGACTGTCTTCTTAACCTCACTAGACAGGCCTACTATCTCTACCTCTTCACCCACCTTGACCCTGCCGCGCTCTATCCTGCCGGTGCCCACCGTACCACGCCCCTTTATGCTGAAGACGTCTTCTATAGACATACTGAAGGGCTTATCTATATCCCTGACAGGTTCCGGGATATAGCTGTCCACCGCATCCATAAGCTGATGGATAGGTCCACACTTGGGGCACTCCTTTTTCGCACAGCCACAGTTACCTGCCTCCAACGCAGAACCCTTTATAACCGGCACATCATCCCCCGGGAACTTGTACTCATTCAGGAGTTCCCTCACCTCCATTTCCACCAGGTCTTGCAACTCGGTGTCTTCCAAGGCGTCAATCTTGTTCATGAACACAACCATAGCGGGCACTCCGACCTGTCTGGCCAGGAGTATATGTTCGCGCGTCTGGGGCATAGGACCATCGGGAGCACTTACCACCAAAATGGCGCCGTCCATCTGGGCCGCACCTGTTATCATGTTCTTGACGTAGTCTGCATGGCCAGGGCAGTCGACATGGGCATAGTGCCTCTTTTCCGTCTCGTATTCCACGTGTGCTATAGCAATGGTTATACCCCTTTCTTTCTCCTCGGGGGCCCTGTCAATGGTGTCAAAAGCCCTCTCTTTGGCCAGGCCGACCTTGGAAAGGATATGGGTTATTACGGAGG
>JAUXLO010000156.1 GCA_030623665.1 Planctomycetota bacterium | reverse complement strand
TGGCCCACCGTGGCCCTGGTGCTGGCACTATCGTTGCTCGGTGCCCTGGTATCAGTGCTCCCCGCACAGATACTTGGAATTGCCGTGGATGAACTACAAATAGCGGAGAGAGTGACATCCGGCATCTCCGGAGGAGAAGGCGCAGCGGTTAAGGTATCGGTGGAAAACAAGATACCGCTAACCGTACCGCTGAGGTCAGCTACCCTGTATCTAGGGCAGGAGTGGTTCACGTCCATAAACATCAACTACCTTACCTTCATTGTTCTGGCGGCCGCCTTTCTCATCTTGCAGGCGTCTACAAGCCTGATTGCCATCGTCCACGGATACTTCATGTCGGGAGTGGGACAAAGGGTCATATACGACATGCGGAACGAGGTCTACCAGCACGTCCAGGACATGCCGCTCAGCTATTTTGAGGACAAGAGTACCGGAGACATTATGAGCAGGGTGGTGAACGACGTGAATTCCCTGGAACAGGTAGTGGTTATCCCCGTCACCACGTTTGTGACGGATATGTTCAGGTTGGGCTGGATACTGTTTTTTTGTTTCCAGTGGGATTGGCAGCTCACCGCACTCGCCCTGGCAGTTGGGCCATTTATGGTGGGCCTTACCTACACCTTCGGCCAGATGATTCGCAGGACCTACCGCGAGCTGAGAGATAAGGTTGGCGAACTGAATGCGCTCGTCCAAGACAACATCTCCGGCATCAGGGTTATCATGGGCTTTGCACGGCAGGACAGGGAGATGGAGAGGTTTAGGCGAAAGAACGAGGAGAACTACAGGCTGCACGTTCGCATCTACCGTATGTTTACCACGTACAGGCCGATTGTCGACCTCTTTACCGAGACCGGGGCGGTTATCGTGCTATGCGTGGGTGGTTACAAGGTGCTTAATGGAGAGATGAGCGCTGGTACATTCGTGGTATTCTTCCCGTATCTCCGCATGGCCTACGAGCCTATCTCCGGCCTAAGCAGGTTCTACAACCAGGTGCAGCGTGCGCTGGCCTCTACGGAGAGGATATTTGAGGTACTTGACACCCCGCCGGCCCTGAAGGATGCCCCGGACGCCGTAGAGCTGCCTATGGTCAAGGGCCATGTGGAATTCAAGAACGTCTACTTCAGCTACCCGAACGGGACAGAGGTGCTTAAGGACATCAGCCTGGAGGTCTATCCCGGCCAGATGGTTGCACTGGTAGGCCCAAGCGGTTCAGGGAAGACCACCCTCACCAATCTCATACCCCGGTTCTATGACCCTACAAGGGGTAAGGTACTGGTGGACGGCCACGACCTCAGAACGGTCAAATCAAAGTCCCTTCGCCGTCAGATGGCCATGGTACTGCAGGAGCCCTTCTTATTTAACGATACGGTGAGGAATAATATCAAATACGGCAGGCCCGAGGCGGTAGAGGAGGATGTCGTGCTGGCAGCTGAGACGGCAGGTGCCCACCGTTTTGTCCTGGAACTTCCCAATGGCTATGATACGGTTGTGGGCGAAAGGGGGGTAAAGCTGTCCGGGGGACAAAAGCAGAGGGTAGCTATCGCCAGGGCTATACTGGCAGACCCACGGATTCTTATCCTGGATGAGGCCACCTCCTCTGTGGACGCAGAGACAGAAAAGCTTATACAAGAAGCCATTTACAAGCTGGTTGAAAACCGGACCACCTTCGTCATTGCCCATCGTCTCTCCACAGTACTGAGCGCAAACATCATCGTGGTACTGGAGAAGGGGCGGATAATAGAAATAGGCACGCATGACGAACTCATGTCCCAGGGTAATCTTTACGCAAAACTCTTTCAGCTACAGTTTCTTGCAAGGGAAGAGGCCCCTAAGGAAGAACCCACCCCCACAAGCGGCAATATGCAGGAAGAACCCACCATCGCCTACGACCCGTATGAGGACAAGGATGACACCAGCTCGTGGTAGCCGGCAAATCCCGGGAATTATTGGAAATGGCCCTTCCACCACAAACATAAGTGTTTACCTCCACACCACTTCCGTGATTTCGCTTGTTCTGGAACCATTAAAAGAATAGAATACGTGAGGCCATAGGTTTTAAATGGGGTCCGTGTCTCATCTAATTAAGGAACAGGCCGTTAAGCTATGTGTACGGAAATTCATGTCCGGTCACATCTCGTTTAATGCAACAGAGGACGGAGATAAAACATCTTGGATATAAAAGTCTACGAGAACAATGTCAAAAAAGCGCTTATGGACTTGAAACGTCAACTCCGGAAGGAAGGGCTCTTCAGAGAGATCAAGAATAGACGGTTCTACGAAAAGCCTTCTGAAAAGAAGAAACGTAAACAAAGAGAGGTAAGAAGGCAAAGGATGAAGTCCCTGAGACCTTAGAGACCTAACTTATAGAAGCCCATTTGTGATACCTAAAATGAACCATACAAAGCGCTGTTTTTCTATACCGGTCCTCACGGGGGCAGGCCATCGGTGCTTCAACTAATGAGGGCCTCGGCGAGAGCGAGGTCGTCGGGGGTAGTGATCTTTATGTTGGTATGGCTGCCCGGGACTATCTCTACGGGGTGACCCAATCTCTCCACGGCCTGTGCGTCATCAGTGACCTCTACGTCCTCCTTGATGAGTGCGTCATAGGCCCTTAGCAAAACATCCTTCCTGAAGCCCTGCGGCGTCTGAGCCATCCACAGCCTTTGCCTGTCTACCGTGCGGACTATTTTCTGCCTGCCCTCTACCTCTTTAATCGTGGCGTTCACGGGGACGGCAAGGATTGCGGCCCCTGAGGTCTGTGCACGGTTTATTACCGCCTCTATCATCTCACCGGTCACTACGGGCCTGACAGCGTCATGTACCAGCACAATCTCCGTCTGCGGCTCAAGATGTTTCAGGGCCTCGGAGACACTGTCCTGCCTCCGCCTCCCGCCCGGCACTATCTTAACCCCCACTCCGCACCCACTATATTTATCTTTCCACTCCCTTTTGGCGCTTTTAAGCTCGGACGGGTCTACTGCCACGATTATCTCCCTAACGCCGTTAACGTCCAGGAATCTTTCCAGTGAGTGCTGGAGAATGGGCTTACCCTTGATGAGCAGATAGGGCTTTTTTACGTCTCTCCCCATCCGCACCCCAAGACCTGCAGCGGCCAGTATTATAGATACGTGTGGCATTGTGCTAATCTGTATCTTGAGACTTCTGAAAAATATAAGATTTTGGAGTCCTCGCCAGAGGCGAGTCTGCCTTTGGCGTGACATTGACTATATCAATGGAAAGTTCCCCATCGACATAGTCGCTGGACTCCATAAAGGGTAGTCTCTTAAAGGTCTCATCTTATGAAGGAAGTATAATTAATTAACTGCTAAACCCTCTCATAAGGGTAGAACAGCTTCATATATTCGTCCTGGGCGTAGCGGTCAGTCATGCCGGCAATGTAGTCACAAACACCCTGGTAAGGGCCCGCTTCCTCTATCCACCGTTGAAATTCCGGCGGGAGCTGCCGGGGGTTGGCAACGTAGATCTTAAAAAGCTCTTCTATAAACCGCCTGGCTTTATCAGACATACGCACCACCCTATAGTGCATATAGACCCTCTCGTTCAAGAAGTCCTGCAGACTCTTTTTCTGCTCCGACAGTTCTGGCGAGAATCCCACAAGGATTTCTTTGCACGTGCGCACGTCCTGCACACTTTGTATCCCAAGGCGCTGCAGCTTCCGGTGCGTATTTTCCAACAAGTCCGTAACCTCCAGGTTTATGAGAAATATGATGGTCTGTGCCCTCTTGAACTCCTTATCCAGGCCAGTCCATTTTTTCTCCACGTTTTCCGATGCATAGCGCCACAGCTCAACGCCCTCAAGGTCGTTTTGGGTTATAAGTCCCGCCTTCAGACTGTCGTCAAGGTCATGGTTGTCATATGCTATTGAGTCGGCCTTTTCTACCACCTGTGCCTCAAGGAGCGGCTTCTCTTCCGGCTTAAACTCTGTAACCGTAACCACACCGGCATCGTGTTTCACTATAGACTCCCTTAACTCCCAGGAGAGATTAAGCCCGGGAAATTCCGGATAGCGTTTTTCTAATATGTCGACCACGCGAAGGCCGTGGAGATTGTGTTCAAAACCCCCGTGCTCCTTCATGAGTTCAGACAACGCCTCCTCCCCGGAGTGGCCGAATGGGGTATGCCCCAGGTCGTGCGCCAGCGCAATGGCTTCGGTGAGGTCCTCATTCAGGTCTAACGCCCTGGCCAGAGAACGGGAGATTTGTGCCACCTCCATGGTGTGCGTAAGCCGGGTACGGTAATAGTCGCCCTCATGGTTCACAAAGACCTG
>JAUXLO010000050.1 GCA_030623665.1 Planctomycetota bacterium | reverse complement strand
TAAGCGCCCCTGCGCCCATCTCCAGGTCCTTTTCCCCCAGGTTGTGGAGTGTATATTGCATCTCCCCCATGGCCTGCAGCAGCGTCTCCATCTTAATCTCATCCTGTCTCCCCCTGCGACCGGTGAGGTCCCCGAGGCTTAAGGGCAGGATTGTCTGGTTGTCCTGTCGTAAGGATACAAGCAGGCTCTGCCTCTTCGCTATACCGCCTGTACGGGTCTGTTCACATCCGCAGGGTTCCAGGTAACCGTCTTCCTCGCCACTAAAGACTATGATAAGCTCCGTATCCGTATCATGGTTGTGCGGTTTATGCGAGGTGCCGTAGGTGTAACTTGTAAAGAGGGCAATCAAGATGCAAAAGACGAGAAGGCCCGATGGTCTTATCAGCCTCATTAGCCTTCCCTAACGACACCGTAGATTGGGATGGTCAAAAGTGGTTGGTCGTTACTGGTGGTGTGTATTGTGACATTACCTTCGAATCTTCCCACCGGCACGTCTTTGCCAAGTGTTATCTCCAGGCGGTGAAGGTAATTGTTGCTGTCAGGTATAAGGTGCAAACTGAGGTAATCTGGTTTGACGTCAAATTTCTTAAGTTTCACGTCCTTCTTGTATACGGTGATTAGTATCTGCCTTACGGCCTCTTCGCCCTTATGTACCACACCGTAAGAGACCTTGGCAGGGAAGACCGACACATCACTTATTATCTCTCCTGAGAACGGTATGACTACGACACTCTGTCTCTTGCTGTTTGTGAATACCTGAATATCCCCTGCGAACCTGCCCAAAGGGGCGTCCTTCTTTGTGGATACCGTAACCCGGTAGCCGTTTTCATCGTCCTTCTTCTTATAGCGTAGCTTCAGCAGGGAGCTGGTCGCTCTAACCTTGGTAATTTTAAGCTTCAGCTCTGTTACGGGTTTTATATCAACCTCCCTGGTTGCAGACTGACCCAGCTTTACCGGGTCAAACCACACATGCCGTGGTTCTGCAACAACCTCCTCTAAGACATTTGCCTCAATGGTTAGGACGTAGTGCGGCTTCTCGGGGTCATTGGAGCTAACGGTCACGGTCTTGCTGACGTTGCCTCTAAAGGCATTTGTGCTGAGGGTTACCTCTATCTCTGCCTTGGTGCCGGGCGGTATAGAGCTTTGAGAGAGCGCTGCTGCCGTACAACCGCAGGAGGTCTTGACATTCTGTATAACCAGGTCATCGCTCCCCTCGTTACTAAATGTGAACCGGTGACTTGCCTTTTCCCCCTTATAGAGGTCGCCGAAGTCGTGTGAATCATCTTCAAAGACTATATGGGGCGCCTCCTTGGCGGCTGCGGACAGAAATGAGTTTCCTCCCATCCCCCAGCTTGTAAGGGTTATCAGGCAACATAAGAAGAGGCATGCGGGGTTTAGTTTCATGGTCAGATACAAACACCTACAAGACTTTATAAGTCTCTATGACCATAAATGATACCCAACTCTTCCCATGCGGTCAAGGGGAAATGAAATGTTGTTGAATTAGCGGTGGCTTTCTTTTAATATCCTCTCTTAATAGGTTCTAATGTAAATAAAAGGGGTTGGGATGGCTCGCCCGACTTGGCACTGCCTTTTAGCTATTTTATTACTGCTGCTTGCAGAAAACACATCCTTCTCTGGGCCCGGTTCACCTTGGCCCATGTTCCGCCACGACACACAACGCACGGGCCTGAGCCAGTACACAGGAAGCAAGAGAGGCGTTCTCAAGTGGTGTTTTAAGACTAAAGACGAGGTGAACTCTTCACCTGTAATAGGAGCCGACGGCACCATATACTTTGGCTCAGTTGACGGCAATATATATGCCGTCACAAGGGATGGCAAACTAAAATGGAGCCATTCTTTAAATAACAAGATCTATTCCTCTCCCGCCTTGGACAGTGACGGCAACATATACGTCTGTTCATGGGGAGGAATAGTCCTTTCGCTGGATACTGGAGGCGAGTTCAGGTGGAAGGTACAGATACGTGGCAGGGTCAGCTCATCACCGGTCATTTCAAATACAAATGGTGGTGAAGGAGACGTCCTTTATGTGGGATCCGACAATTACCGTCTGTACGCCATGAGTGGGGAGGGAAAGATAAAATGGACGTTCAACACCAGGAAGTACGTTGACTCCTCACCCGCAATTGGACCTGACGACACGGTATATTTCGGCTCCAATGACGGCTTTGTTTATGCCGTCAGTCCCGACGGCGCGCTAAAATGGAAGTATAACACGTTCGGTGCGGTGAGTTCCAGCCCTGCGGTTGCAAGCGATGGCACGGTATACGTGGGTTCCAGCAGTGGCATCCTATATGCCCTGGAAAATAACGGTACTCTCAAATGGAGCATTAAGGCGCAACATTGGATAGATTCTTCGCCTGCCGTCGGACCACGAGGAGGGGTTTACTTCGGCTCAAATGGCGGTAAACTGTTTGCAGTTACCAGCGGCGGCGCCTTGAGCTGGACATACCGTACACGAGGCGTGATTACGTCGTCGCCGGCTGTGGACAAAGATGGCAATGTGTACGTGGGCTCATGGGATGGGAGCCTCTACGCTATAGACAGTGACGGAATGCTTAGATGGACACTACACACACAAGGACCAATACGTTCATCCCCTGCCATCGGAGCCGACGGCACCATATACTTTGGCTCAGCAGACGGAGGACTTTATGCGGTTGGAGAATAGCAGCATGCTGTTTAGAAAGAAACACTATGGGATATTTAAGATTTTTTTCTGTCTGTCGTTAACTACAGTGATGGTGTTTGGCAATCCAAATGGCAGTGCCTTTGGGGAAAATTCTAATATACCCTGGCAGATGTTTAGGAATAATCCGCTCCATACCGGCCAGAGTCTATACCCCGGCCCGGGCGCAGGTATACTCAAGTGGAAGTTTCATACCGCAGGCAATGTCACGTCTTCCCCGGCAGTAGGCCTCGACGGTACTATCTACGTGGGTTCTGAGGATGGCATGCTATACGCAGTTACCCCCGAAGGCAGGAAAAAATGGGGTTTTCACACTGAGGCGGAAATCACCTCTTCACCCGCAATCAGTCCTGACGGCACAATCTATGTGGGTTCAAGAGATAAGAGAATTTATGCCATCAATAACGACGGGACGTTAAGGTGGGTCTACGAGACGGGCGGAAGTATCTTCTCATCACCCACCCTGACACCAGACGGAACGGTCTATATAGGTTCCAGTGACAAAAAGCTCTATGCCATAGGCCGGGACGGCAGTGCCAGATGGATATACGAGGTACCAAGCGCCATTAGCGCAACCCCTGGCATCGGACGGGACGGTTCGGTGTATTTCGGAACCAATGGTGGAATAGTGTTCGCCCTGGACTCAGACGGCGGATTTAAATGGAAGAAAAGGGTGGGAAGGGCCATCTATGCCTCCTACTCTTCCCCGGCCATCGCACTCGATGGAAAGGTGTTCATAGGCTCCGAGACCGGCCGCCTTTACGGCCTGAATAAAGATGGGAAGATAGTGTTCCGCGCACAAACGGGTAAGCAAATACAGGCTTCACCGGCTGTTGATGCGGATGGAACCATCTATTTTGGCTCCTATGATGGCAACTTTTACGTGATAACCAAAGACGGCCGTCTCAAGTGGTCCTACAAGACCGGCGGTATAATCGAGTCTTCCCCGGCACTGGGGGCCGATGGGAGTGTCTACTTCGGTACGGGTGAACTGAGAGGGGCCAATGGGAAGGTTGGACGGCTACACGCCCTCGGCCCCGACGGTACGCTGCTGTGGGAATTCGAGACGGAGGATTGGATAGAATCCTCACCAGCAATAGGGCCAGACGGTACCGTCTACGTGGGCTCTAATGACCATAATCTCTATGCCATTGGTACGCCCTCTGCTAAATAGCCAATCAACGTTGTGGCAGCACAGGTCTGCGGCCTTTTGGAGTCCATTGACTGTGTCAATGAATATATCCCAGCGACATAGTCGCTGGACTCCATATTACCGATTGTTTTTAATCCCCTCTTATAAACCGCCGATAAACTTACAACAGCCATTCTTTCCCTTTAATCTCTTCTAAGGTACGCTCGTAAAGGATTTTCGTGCATATTGACGCACCACTGTTTGCTATTCTTGTGCCAGCTCTTTAATCCGCTCCATTATTTCGTCTGTCATCTTGCGCAGCATCTCTTTGTTGGGCTTCTCAATGTGATTATATCTTATGGGCTTTCCGTATGTGACTGTCAACCTTGTAAGGCGCGGAAGGACGGTGCCTTTGGGTAACGCCTCATGGGAACCAGATATGTATATGGGCAGTACCGGCACGTGGCTCCAGGAGGAGAACATTGCCACTCCAGGGTTTCCTTCCCCTACCTTACCATCTACTTTCTCTCCCCATCCTTCTGGAAAGATACCCAATACACCGTTCTTTTCAAGGGTATTTAGCCCGGTAACGACGGCTTCCTTGTTCGGACCCTTCGCCCGTACAGGAATGGCCTTGTGCATTCGGTAAAACCACCACCCCCAACTCTCGTAATACTCGGCCTCCACCATGTAGGTTATCCTCCTGGGGCAGGCCACTTGTAGAAGCCATGCGTCTATCATACTAAAGTGGTTGGCGGCTAGGATGATTGGTCCCTTCATCGGCACATATTGCTTATTTCTTATCTCAAGCCTGAAGAATAATTTTAGGACAACCAGGGATATTAATGCCATGATTTTGTATGAAATGTATCCGAAAGTGTCGGAAAACAGATCACCGAGTCTGGTAAACAGTGTCTTTGGCCTTCTCCTGGACCTTCGCAAAGCCATTCCTTAAACCTCCACAACCATCAAAGCTATCTCCTGCAGCAAACCAGCTTTAATAAAGAATATATCTTGCCCAATTAAAGATATGATGATGAGATATCCGTATTCAGACCTGAGGGCATCAATAGCAACGCTGGCCTTTACAGAAGTACTTCTATTTACAGGAATTATAGCGTTCACCACCGCACTCTTCAACTATTTTCTTCACCGGCAAAAAGGGCTTGACAAAATTTCTCATAAGGGTTAAAAGTAAGGTATAGATAAGCTCCTGGAGATTTAAGAACATATTCTGTTTCGGGTTGCAACTGGCATCGCCGTTCTTAGAGAGTGGACCTTTACCACTCTTTTATTTTGCCCTTTAGGAGGGAGTGTCCAGTGGATAGAGAAGAACTTCTCAGGCTGGTAGAAACCCTGCGGAGAGACAAGGACATAGACAAGGAGATAGTATTCCAAGGCATAGAGGCTGCACTCATGTCAGCCGCCAGGAAGCACTTCGCCCACAGGGAAGGCATTACTATAGAAATAGACAGGTCTACCGGGGAACTCGTTGCTAAAGAAGGAGATAGGAGAATTGACCCTGCAGAGCTAGGACGGATAAGTGCCCAGACCGCCAAACAGGTCATGATACAAAAGATAAGGGAGGCAGAGAGAAACGCCATTTACGACGACTTCGTAAAGAGAAAGGGCACTATTGTCACAGGTACTGTACAGCGCTTTGAAGGTCCTAATATTGTTGCGAACCTGGGGAAGGTCGAGGCCCTATTGCCCAAGTCAGAGCAGATCGTAGACGAGGCATACCACCCCGGTGACAGGGTGCGTGCCATGCTTCTTGACGTAAAAAAAGTATCCCAGAGGGTAAAGCTGGTGCTCTCGAGAAGCCACCCTGACTTCGTGAAAAAGCTGTTCGAGCTGGAGGTGCCCGAGATAGCGGAGAAGGTAATCGAAATCAAGGCGATAGCAAGAGAGGCAGGGTACAGGACCAAGATTGCCGTCCTGTCACAAGACGCACATGTGGACTGCGTGGGCGCCTGCGTTGGCGTTCGTGGCTCAAGGATTAAGAACATAGTTGATGAGCTGGTTGGAGAAAAGATAGACATTATCCGCTGGGATGACGCTCCAGAGGCACTAATACCCAATACCCTTAAACCCGCGGAGATTGTTGGGATTATGCTATCCCCGGAGACGCACCAAGCAACGGTAGTAGTACCCAATGATCAGCTCTCCCTGGCTATCGGGAAGAGAGGACAAAATGTCCGACTAGCCTCCAAACTCACGTCCTGGGACATAGACATACTTACCGAGGAAGAACTCTCTCAAAAGGAGATTGCGACCGAGGAAGATTCCTCCCCAGAACAGACACCTTCTGGGAATGACCAGGAAGAGCTCGCTACCTCTGCCCCGGATAATGATTGAGGCGAAGACAGAGAAGGTGATGTAAATGGCCGATAAAATGAGGATAAGCACACTGGCAAAAGAGATGGGTGTAAAGAGCGGCCTCATCTTAGAGAAGTGTAAGGAACAGGGGCTCAAGCACATTACCCACCATGCCAACACAGTAGAGGATAAAGAGCTCCGCCTTATACGCAGCCTCTTCAGACCATCCGTTCCCCCGTCTAAAAAGGTGGGAACCAAAAAGACGGCCCCAAAGGCAGCCAGACCCAAGAAGGCACCTGAGCCGGTAAAGCATAGGAGATTGCCAAAGAAGACCGTCAAACCTGAAACGGTAGAGGCGAAGCCGGTGAAGTCAAAGATTGTTACACTGCCGGACAGCGCCAAGGTCCGTACCGATGGCAAACCAATATCCAAGTTCATCCGTCCGCCGAAATACATAGAGGTGCGCAGGCGCCCCCCCTTCAGGAGGTATGGAAAGCCGGGATTCAGGGGCAGGACAGGCCACTGGAAGAAGGCTGGTGGACCACATAAAGAGCCCGCAGTTTTACCATCTGCGGAGGGACTCAAGTTTTCCCTTGAACCACCAGTTTCGGTTAAGGAACTCTCCAGCAAATTGGGCATCAAAGCGAGTAGCATCATTACGAAGCTCCTGATGGAGCACAATATTCGCGCAACAATGAACCAGACACTGGATGGCGACGTTGTCGTGCTTCTGGGCATGGAGTACGGTGCAGAGATAGACATGAAGAAGCCGCAGGAGGCAGGGCAGGCAATAGAAAAGGAATTCGAGGAGCTGTTAAGCAGGCCTGAGGATCTCATACCCAGACCACCCATCGTCACCTTTATGGGCCACGTGGACCATGGCAAGACCTCACTACTCGATGCCATAAGAAAGGCGAATGTAGCAGGGGAGGAAGTAGGTGGCATCACTCAGCACATAGGCGCATACTGTGTAGAGACTAACGGCCGTGCGGTGGTATTTCTCGACACGCCTGGCCATGAGGCATTTACCGCAATGCGGGCCAGGGGCTCTCAGACTACCGACGTGGCGGTGCTGGTCGTGGCTGCTGATGATGGTGTCATGCCGCAGACAGAAGAGGCCATTAATCATGCTCGAGCGGCTGACGTACCGGTTGTTGTAGCCATTAACAAGATAGACAAGCCCGACGCTAACCCCTTGAGGGTGAAACAGCAGCTGGCAAAGTTCGAGCTTACACCGGAGGAATGGGGCGGAAAGACACAGTTTGTAGAGACATCGGCCACCACCAGAAAGGGGCTGGACGAACTTCTGGAACGGCTCCTGCTTGAGGCAGAGGTCCTGGAACTTAGGGCAAACCCCAAAAATCCCGCCAGGGGTGTGGTGTTGGAGGCGCGACTGCACGAGGGCAGAGGCGTAGTGGCAACAGTGATTGTGCAGGACGGCACCTTGCACCTGGGCGACGTAATTCTCTGCGGTCATACGTATGGAAGGGCTCGTGCCATGTACGATGACAAGGGAAACGCTGTCGAGCATGCAGGACCGTCCCAACCCGTATCGGTCTCAGACCTCTCTGTCGTGCCAGATGCGGGTGAGAAATTCTACGCTATAAATGATATCCAAAAGGCCAGGCAGATAGCGGCAAAGAGACAGGAAAGCCTCCGCGAGGCCGGACTCCAGGCACGGCAACACGTAACCCTGGAGAATCTCTATATAAACATAGAGCGCGGGAAGGTCAAGGAACTCAAAGTTATTCTCAAGGCAGACGTAAAAGGCTCTGTGGAGGTCTTGGAAAATATGCTGGAAGGGCTTTCCACAACAGAGATAAAGGTCAGGATACTCCACAGTGGGGTGGGGAATATAACCGAGTCTGACACAATCCTGGCCGACGCCTCCGATGCAATCATTATCGGATTCCACACCGTGCTCGAAGACGGTGCCTCTAATCTTGCAGAAAAGAGCGGTGTAGAAATCAGGCTTTACGAGGTAATTTACGATATCACCAAAGACGTTAAGTCCGCTATGGAGGGTCTGTTAGAGCCTGAGCAAAGGGAAGTTGCTTTAGGTAACGCTGAGATACAACAGATATTCAAGATCTCTAAGCTGGGCAACATCGCAGGCTGTATCGTTAGGGACGGTAAGATTACCAGGAATTCTCTCGTAAGGGTACGGAGGGATGGAAATGTTCTCCACGAGGGCAAGCTCACCTCCCTTAAGATAGTAAAGGAAGATGTGAAAGAAGTACGGCAGGGGCTGGAGTGCGGCATGAAGGTCGCTGGCTTCGATGACCTAAAGGTGGGCGACACTATAGAGGCATACGAGATCCAGCAGGTGGCCCGCACACTTAGCTAAACACCAAACCCCAAGTTTCTTCCCCCGTAGCTGCCTTTCATGGTCATTGGAATACTAAATATCAGGGTAGTCATAAGGGAATCGCACTCCCTTAAGGACAAGCGTCGTGTCATTAAGAGCCTGAAGGACAGGATAAGGCAAAAATACAACATCTCCATATCAGAGATCGAAGCGCAAAATAACCACAAACAATGTGTCCTGGCCGTGGCAATGGTTGGTAACGATGGGAAATACGTTAACAGTGTGCTGTCAGGCCTTGTAAACTCCTTTAGGCTGTTCCCCAAGGTCGAACTCGTAGATTACGACCTTAACTTAATGTAGAATACCGTGCGTACCAGAAGGCTTGAAAAAATAGCTGAGGCCTTGAAGCGAGAGATAAGCAGGGTTATCTTCTCTGAGCTTAAAGATCCAAGGATAAATCTTGTAACCGTGACAAGGACCAAGCCCTCAGAGGACCTGCGTACGGCAAAGGTCTACGTCTCCGTCATTGGCGATGAGGCCAAAAAAAAGATTACCCTCAGTGCCCTCAAGCACGCGCGGGGTCATATTCAGTCTATCATAGGAAAGAGACTTGAGACACGGTACACACCGGTTCTTACATTTATCCTGGATGATTCAGCTGGAAAAAGCGTTTATTTATCTAAACTTATAGACGACACTTTAGGTGAAGAAAAGGCGGTATAATGCCTAAACTTGTCTTAGGAATACCCAAAGGGAGTTTACAGCAATCTACCTGCGAAATGATGCAGCGGGCTGGCTTTGTAGTACGCATTAGCAGCAGGTCCTATTATCCCATTATAAACGACGATGAGCTTCAGGGCAGACTGATCCGCCCCCAAGACATGTCGAGATATGTTGAAAAGGGAATCATCGACACAGGGCTAACCGGTGCCGACTGGGTTGAGGAAAATGATTCAAAAGTAACGGTCGTAACAAACCTCGTCTATGCCAAGCAACAGTTGACCAAGGTGCGCTGGGTGATGGCCGTACCAGAGGATTCACCCATTCGAACCGCCTCCGACCTCGAAGGGAAAAGCATCGCCACAGAGCTAGTCAACGTCACAAGGAAGTACCTAAAGCAAAAGGGAATAAACGCAGAGGTGGAATTCTCACACGGCGCTACGGAGGCGAAGGCCCCCCATCTGGTAGATGCCATTGTGGAACTTACCGAAACGGGCTCCAGTTTAAGGGCAAATAAACTGCGTATTGTGGATACCGTGATGGAGTCTACCACACAACTCATCACCAATAACGAGTCCTGGCAAGACCCCTGGAAGAGGGAAAAGACGGAAAATCTCGCCCTGC